>JAGRMX010000219.1 GCA_020441025.1 Leptospiraceae bacterium | reverse complement strand
CTACCGGGCGTCGCCGCTGGACACAATCAGACGGCTTTTAGTTTGCATCGTCGACGTAAGCGCTGGTTGTCTCAATTTCCGGATTCTTTGCGCATCTGGACGGACTATGTTTTCGATTTGAACGGACTGATCCGGTTTTTGAATTGGATCACAGAGATCCGGCACGGGCGTCCCTTCGCCGGCGTTCATTTTACAGCCTATATACTTGTAATTAAAAGACCGGCGCATGCAATCGCCTTACCGTTATTGCCCATTCCGCCCGGCACAATCCGATTCAGTGTGGGATTGTATGGTTTTGTTAACAGGCTGCATCCCTTCGCTTTTGTAGATGGTATGGCGGCCATGCGTGAGGTTCAGGATAAGGCGCTGGCGTTGAATGGAGTTCCCTATCGCCACGGATACTTTGAGGCCAGTAATACTCTCGAAGAGCGATTGTACGGGGAAGCCATAAAGCGCCTGAAAGAATTGCGGTCTGAATATGCGTATGAACGTATAAATGTTCTATAGTGCCCCGGAATTTTTCGCAAAATTCGACTAATAAGTATGCGTATATGACACTACTCCGGGCGCCGAATAGCTTCGGTAACTCTGGAGGGTTCCGTCTTCGTTGTACAACCATTCCATTCTATGCGTGTAAAATCCGTTCGCCGCCGGGTTGCCGTTTAGATCATAAAATGCTTTGCTGGTCTGACGGCCGCTGTTATCGTATTCGTATCGTAATTGATGCACATTCACTGTGCCGGCGGTCATGGGTTCGCCTTCTTTATTAAAGAACGCTTCGTGAATCCTGTTGCCGCGCGCATCGTATTCATAGCGATGAATGTGCGCGTACGTGGCTTCATGATTGCAGGGATTTCCTTCCAGGTCAAAGAAGGATAATTCAGTAGTATCTCCGTATTCATTGTGAACCGTGCGATGCTCGCCGCATTTGCTGGCACTGAAATTCATGCGTTTATCATCCCCGTCAAACATCAGAATTCGTCGGGCCTGGCCATATTCATTAAAATCCTTAAACTCCACGCGATGACTTGCGTATTCCGGATGGGTCGCGGGTTTATTCTCTATGTCATAAAATGCAAAGCCCGCAATATAGTCTTCGTCGGTGACCGCAGTAACAACGCGGTGGCATTTCTGCTTTGCGCCGACGGTCGGCTTACCCTCAATATCATAAAAGGACTCTTCAATTTTTGTGCCACCAGGTGAATATCGGTACATCACTTTATGAACTTCTTCCGAACCCGCAACCACCGGTTTGCCGTCCCCATCAAAGTACGCAATCGATGTGGTCTCTCCTTTTTCGTTGGTTTCTTCACGTCGTTCATGCCAGCCGTCCCGACATATGGCCGCTTCTCCTTTCAGGTCAAAGCACGTCTCACCGATATTCACGCCCCGGGAATCGAATGTATACTTTTCATAATGGACCGGATAATATTCGGAAAAATTGATTGGTTTCATTTCCGGATCGAAATAACGAATACCCGATTGCCATCCGTCCTGATTATACTCAATTGTTCGTATTGCATACTGAGAATGCATGGTCGGGGACTCTCTGGAATCCAGATACGTAACCCGGGTGGGGCGGTTTTGCTCATCGTGCGCATATTCGATCATAACGGCCGTATTTTCCTCTGCTTCCGGACCGGAACCCGGAATGGAGCGCAGTTCACTTTCATCATCCATACAGCGAAATCTGCGAATGACGTTTTCCTTGAAGATGATTTCCGATACGGGGCAGAATGTCGCAACAAAAGGAACTTGCACTCCTTCGATTGATTTTGACGGTACAGTTGGATTCTCATCCGCGTCCAGAAATCGTATTGTTTGAACCTGTTCGTCCGTATCAGACTTCTCCTTGTAACTGATGATCGCTGTCTGGTAGTCATTCCAGCGGTCCATTGTGCTTGATCCGTTCATGTCGTAATGCGATATTTGCACAATTCGGTTTATTGCATCACGAGCATAGCGGGTCTCATGAACGATGTGAAGAAAGCTTTGAATGGGATTATTCTCCCGATCGAGGTTCTTGCGCGACAGGGCGAACCCATCCGAATTCCATTGAAAGGCCTGCCGATAAACCAAATCGACATTGTTTACCGGTTGACCATGATGATTGTAAAACGTAAGCATGCCTTCCGAATCCGCTCGATTGGATTCCGCGTCAATATTCGGTTTGTTCGACTCGGTGCCGGAATTCGTTAATGCGCTATCAGCGGCATCGTTCTCTGGTGATTCATTGGTTGTGTTTGATGTCGATTCGGTTTCATCCGATATCTGCATTGTCTGTCTCGGAGGTGGATTGACTTCACTTTCACCTGTTTGTGAATCGGTTTTTATTTCTTCCGCAGTCTGCGTGGCGGGAAACGCGCCCTCCGTATAACGTACCTCGTGAATCATTTTTTCATAACTTGCGGGGCGCATTAAATGATCGTAGTATTTGATGGACCAACCGGTTTCGGAAGTAGTTATCAATGCGTATGTCCATTTTGTTTGAACTGCCGGTTTGTTTTTAATCATCCATGTAATCTTTTCGGGGTTTCCGAAGAAGTCGTAGTCAAACTTATAATAGTCGGCGGCGTCAGGGGCTTCGAGCACTCCCGCCAGGCCGTCGCTGTGGAACTCGATGAATTCGAAACGTTCGGGTTTGCAGGCCAGCATTCCTGAATAAATGAAAACAATTAATACAAAAGGACGAAACCGGTTCATATCCAACCTCAATTAATAGCCGCATGTGAATTTTCAGAAACGATTCGGCGTTAATCGGCTTTTTAATCGAATGCGTATTCAGGACCAGTATTTTTCAATGAAATTTATAAACTGCGTATACAATGTCGAATGAATAGCTTGAAAGTTCGCACATGTGCGTTTAGTTGATAGATTTGATGAAATTAATCGCAGGCGAATCCTTATCCGAATTCAAGAAATCCGGGCGGGCAGTCTTTTTATGGATTCGATTTCTGACGATCCGGGTGTGTTGCATTGCACTTTAAATCGGAATTTCCAGGCGTCATGCGTCGATTCCGGGATGTCTATTGGCGGATTATGAACCGATCCGAACGAGCAGGAACCTGGCATTGCGCTCACGGTCCTTCTGTCCGCACTTACCGTGTTTGCGACCTCCGGGGAGTATCGCGCCGCAGCTAATCGGATCTGAAAAGCTGTACTGACTTTCCACAGGTCGGCGCGAACGTGACAGGGTTTTGTGATGGAATCAGGCCGGTGTGCGCGGAGGGGGACTTGAACCCCCACAGGATTGCTCCCACTAGCCCCTCAAGCTAGCGTGTCTACCAATTCCACCATCCGCGCGGGTTGCGAAGTGTATGAGCGCATCACGAGAGACGTACACACCATCGCGTTGCTGACTGGCAGGTTTTGGTTGTCAGGCATAAGGGTCGAGCAATAAATTACCGCAGGGCCCTGTGTTTCACTCTCAGGCCGTTGAAAGAGACCATCCGTTAGCACTTATTTATGAAGCTGAATCAACTTATCGACCGCGGCAATCATCTGATGATATCCATTTCCGGTATCCGGGGTACGATTCCCGAGGGCCTCGATCCGCTGAACATCGTATACTTTGCGAGGGCGTTCGCCGAAATCACGGGTCGTAAAATCGTCATTGGATGTGACAATCGACCGACCGGTCCCATGCTGCGCGATCTGCTCACGGGCACATTGCTGGCCGCCGGTAAAGAGGTGCTGGATATCGGCCTGGCGCCGACGCCCACCGTAAAAGCCGCCGTGTTTCAGCAAAAGGCGGATGCGGGCGTCGTGATCAGCGCCAGTCACAATCCGCTGGAATGGAACGGATTTAAGTTCATTACGCGCAACGGTTTCTTTTTTGATCGGAAACTGTTTGATCGATGGCATGCGGCCTTGCGGTCCAACGCTTTTCCAGCGGTAAACTATCGCCGGATTGGAACGTTACGTCAGTTGGACGCCATCGGAGATCATATCGACGCGGTGCTCACTGCCATTCCCAACGTGGCCGCAATTCGCAGACAGCGGTATCGCGTGGTTGTGGATGGCGTGGGCGGTGCCGGTCGTGAAGCTCTGCCGCGTTTGCTGGAAGAACTGGGTTGCCACGTAGTACGATTGTTTTGCGAAGAGAGTCCTGGAAAATTTCCGCGACCACCCGAACCGACGCCCGCAGCGCTGCGCAAATTCGGGAGCCTGGTGCAAAAAGAACGGGCCGCGGTCGGATTCGCGCTCGATCCGGATGCGGATCGCCTTGTGTGCGGCAGTCCCACTACGGGAGCCATACATGAAGAGTACACTCTTCCGCTGGCTTTGCTGGGCATGGCTCCCGGCCTGGCACAGAACAGTAAAAAATGGCGGCGACCACCGACCATTGTCGTGAATCTATCGACCGCCGATTTATGTGCGCATGTGGTCGAACAGATCGGCGCCCGGGTAGTGCGCTCGGCTGTGGGCGAAGCCAATGTTGTCGGTATGATGCGATCCGAGAAGGCCGTATTTGGCGGCGAAGGTAACGGCGGAGTGATTCATCCCCTGCTGCCGTCTTTTGGACGCGATTCGCTGGCCGGTGCGGCGTTGATTTTATCCGCTATGGCTGCGGGCAAAGCCGTGAATGTGGATCAACTGATGCGGCAACTGCCCGCATTGCATATGCACAAAACGAAATACCCGACCGGTAAAACCGACCGGGATAAGCTGTTCAAGCGCGTCGAACGGGCCTTTGCCCCGGCCGCTATCGATCGGCGGGATGGATTGCATTTGACTCTGGCGGATGGGAGTTGGATTCATTTACGGGCCAGCAATACGGAACCGATTTTTCGTGTCATCGTCCAGGCACCGTCGCGTGCTCGCTTAAAAGCGATTATTCAACAGGTGGAAGAGCAACTCGGTTCCTGAGCCTGGGCTCCTGTTAAAATGATAAAACTAATTCTCAAGCAGGAAGAAATCATCTGTCACCCCGATTGAAAAAGATCCTGTCCACACTGGGCGTAGTTCTGGCGGTCCTTTTTTTGATTCGCTGGATAGTCTGGCCCGCGTTGTTAACCGGAGTTACGGTACCCGATGAAAGCGATTTTCAAATCGATCTGGCGGCGGTGCGTTCGCTGGCGTTGGAGCAGGGCGAACAGAATCTGCCGCTGCGTATCAATACTCTGATTGTAGCCGATGCGGTATTCCCGGAATGGACGTTGTATGGTCGGCGCCGAATGCCGCCCCAATCCAATCCGGATGAAGAAGCAACCCCGGACCATAACGAAACGGAGCGACAATCCCCATCGCATGTCGAGACACAGTCGGAATTACAGACGGATTCACAATCCGAATCCGAGCGGGCGGCCTTATTCCAGGCCCCGGCGGAAGGCGTATGGATCAGCATTCCCGCTTTTCAGGTAGTCTATCCGGAAGATTCCATTTTGATTGATGGAGCTTACGATCGTGTGCTGCACGCTGAATTAATGGGCGCGCGCGATTTCGATTCGAACGCTTATCAGCGACTGCAAAAGGAAATTCTCCGGGCCCAGTTGATTCTGTTTACTCATGAACATTACGATCATATGGGCGGCGTGGCTCGTTCGCCGCATCTGTACGACATTCGCGACCGATTGTTGATTACCGAAGCGCAAATGCGTTCGAGTTTGATTACGGACGCGCGCTTTCCACCGGCGGTGCTGGAAGTGATCACTCCCATCGACTACCAGGGCATGTATTCCCCGGCGCCCGGTATTGTTTTGTTGCCGGCGCCCGGACATACTCCCGGCAGTCAGATGATCTATGTGCGATTGATCGGCGGACGGGAATTCCTGTTCATCGGCGACGTAGTGTTTCAAGAGGCGCAGTTAAGCGAGCGATTCAGTTTGCCGCGCCTGACCACTACCGTGGCTTCCATGGATGCGGATGCGATTGCCGGTCAGATCCAGGCCCTGCATGTTTTGATGCGCGATTCGGACGTGCAGGTGGTCGTTTCCCACGATTTTCCCCGGTTGATTCAATTGATGCGTTCCGGAGCCCTGGGCGAGGGCTTCGAAGACATATAATGCTATAAGCAAATCAAAAGCGAGCATGACCCGGTGTGCGTGGAAAGGGAATCACATCGCGGATATTTTCCATTCCGCTGATAAATTGCACCAATCGTTCCAGTCCGAGGCCAAAACCGGCATGCGGCGCC
>JAGRMX010000218.1 GCA_020441025.1 Leptospiraceae bacterium | reverse complement strand
CAATTTATACCGCGCGGTTTCGCAGGTATCCGATCGTAAAAATAAATTTGCCGCAATGGATCAGAGTAAGGTAATTACCCTGATTTCTTTCGACTGCGTACTGTGTTATCTGGCTCGCAACGCACACGATGAAATTCAATCCGTGGCGAATATGTACGCCCAGAGTCTACCGGGCATTCCTAAAATAGGATTCGGAACTTTCAGTGAAAATTATTGCGGCGCAAATGTAAATCAAACCGAAACCTATCTGGCAATACTGCAAAACGCATAAAAGTTCCGCCTGTTGATTGATTTGCAGGTTATTCCCAAAAACACTTTACCATTTCTCGGCGCGAATATTAGTATGGTGGAATGCCCGATCAATTTAAGCCCCCGAATTATAATTCGGTTTCACCATACATAGTCGCACGCCATGTTCCGCCCATTATTGAATTTCTAAAACATACCTTTGGCGCGGTCGAATTGTATGCGCACAAAAGAGCGGACGGCGGCATTATGCACGCCGAAGTACGTATCGATGATTCCGTGCTCATGATCGGCGGTGTGGGTGATGAGGGCGAGCCCACCGTATCCAACATACACGTGTATGTAACCGATGTGGATTCCACTTATCAAAAAGCTCTGAGCGCCGGCGGGTCTTCCATCCAGGCACCGGTCCAGAAAAACGACCCCGACCGAAGAGCCGGTGTGCGGGGCCCGGGCGGGAACAATTGGTGGATAGCTACGATGGTCGGTCCGGCACTCCGTTGAGCAGTCGGCAAAAACTATTCAATTCGACCATCATCAATCGGTATTCCGATAAATAAAACAGCAGGCACCTCTCTATCTCTTGCCGGTGTCATTGTTCGAGGAGGAACCCTGCACCACCATAGGTACGTCCGTCCGCTTCGTCGCCACAGGCGAATATTGATGTCCATCCAGATAATGAATGTACGCGGACAGACTTTGCGCATTATAATGAAACGGTATCTCATTCGATCGTAGTTCTCCCGGGGGAACATCGAACAATTCTCCGGCCCGGATGGATGTGCGTAACACCAGACTGCCGTCGTCCATCGGCAGGGATTGCAGCGCGCGCCGGTACGCCGGCGTATATTCCATATAGTCTTCCACGTTGGATAAATACAAAACGCGTATTGTATTATGCGGATATTCACGCGAGCAATCAGGCAAGGGGTTGATTATGGAATTCGTCTGACAGATAGAATTCGATTTTAGTTTCCGGGCGATATTGTAAAATGGTCCGTCGCGCACATCCCCTTCCAGCAGATGAATTCTTTGATTGAGCACCAGTTTTCGCAGGTGGGCGTACTGATCGTGGTCATTTAAGTACATGCGCAAGTTATAACGCCGCGCCGTTGCCAGAAGATTCCGCAGGCGCGTATATACAATCCCCGCCGTGCGCCCCTCTGCCGGATGTACTCTCAAAAAAGTATTACGCAGGCCGGTCCAATGCGGGAACTGACCATAGTGCCGCGCAAGAACGGCATAGGCCCGCGCATGTCCCGCCGGTGACCAGAGTTCGATAAACTGACCGGCGTCGGCGCTTTCGGCAATGAAGGCCAGATGCATGCGATTCACATGCAACGCCACCGGATCGATGTCCACCAGCCAGACGCGCGAACTGCGCGCATAGCCGATCAGTTGCAGATTCTGATCGGTGCCCACGCCCACGTACACACCGCCGATATGATTTATGCGGTCGGCGAATGAATCAATGCGCGCTTCATTCGAAACCGGAAAGTGCGGTCCCCGGAACGCAGTGCTACGGTGCGGTTTCAGAGAATTCGGATGCAGCGAATTCCAATCACCCGGTTGACAGCCACCGGATAAAGTCGCGCATAATAGAACGCATAGCCCCGCGACAATCCGGATATAACCCGTACGCATTTATTATTCGTCAGTTACGCACAGCACACGCGCTGTCGGGTTACTTAAATATGGTATCCGAATTTCGAATGCTTCCTCTGCGTCGTCACCATCGTTCTCAGCGGCGGAGTCATCCGAATTCCAGAACCATCCGTCATCGGCATCCTCTTCCGTAGCATCCGATTGAGCGGCATTCGCAGTCGGATTACGCTCCACTATTAATTTGCCCGAGCGAATCCAGTACTGATAACGTTGCTCCGGCTTCAATTCGCGCATTGCGCTGACAAACTCGTTTTCATCCGGCAGGTGCGCGTCCAGGCTCGCGCAATACTCCCGGGCCGGTTCGAATTGAAAGTACAGAAAACGTTCCTGCTGATCGTAGCGAATGCGACCATCCGGCAGGACTTCAAATTCTTCCGCCTGAGGTTCGATTTGCTCCACACGAAATTGAGTGGTGACAAATGGAAAGTACTCGTCCTCAAATTCCGGTTCACAATGAAAGCCATAGCTGAATCGGCCCCGGACCGTCAGTTGGATAAATCCGAAGTTGCCGTCCATGTTCTCTTCTTCTTTATAGGAATCGTATTCGTACTTGATGATTTGTTCCAGAAATTCGGCCAGTTCCGGAAATTCTGCGGCAACCTGCTCCAGACTCCAGACGTTATTCTCTCCCGAACCGTCATAATCATAATAATAGTATTCGTTTGCCCCCATCCAGGTGGAAGCGTAGCTGCCATCCGATTCAATCAATACCGAATCTTCGGCAGCTATTTTCATAGTGCCCCATACGGACACCCGGCGATTTAGAAATTGCCACATACGCGATCCGGTCGGCACCTCGTACGCCCTGCCCTGACGCTTGCAACTGGACTCATTCAGAGTTTTTAATTCTTCCACTCCAAAGCTGAACATTTCCATATCGGAGAATGAATGATACGCTTCCTCAGGCAGATCTTCCGTGCCGACCGCAACGGACTCGGTGGGTAACCAGCCGTTATCCACGATGTACCACTCCTTTCCGGATTGGGGATCGGTAAACGTTGCGTTGGAAGCTCGCACCATACCGCGTTGCAGTTGAGCCACAGCCGGCGCGCCGGCCTCCGGTCGTTTGCGCAGGGGCACCGCCGCCCGTGAAACCGTCAGTTCCCGATACTCTCCCCAGGTTATATGTTCCAGCAGATCCGCCACAAAAACCTGATTAATTTCCAGACCGCTCGTTCGATATTCCAGATTACGACAACGACTGTCCGAGAAACGCTGTAGTTGAATTTTACTCAACCGCGATTCATGTTGATCATTGGAGAAATGAAAACTGAGGATATCCTTGCCGCCATCACGCTCCAGCAGGAAATGAATGCTGCCGTCGTTCAGGGGATTGGCACCGGAACCATGCGTGTACATCTTCGGTTCCGGCATAGCCGCTTGAATCGCCAGAATATCTTCCGCCTGAATGTCGTTGAGAGGAATGCTGCTGCCGTAAACCGAAACTCGATCGTGTGAACCGCCATGACTGTAGGGATAGCGCCTGGATGGTTGCAGCGCCAGGTTTACCGCCGTAATTCGGCCAATCGGCTCAAATGTACAGGCATCGTTGTAGGATAATTCGACGGCATACTCATCCTCACCTGTAGCCAGATATTTTTCAGAATTGAACGCTCTGGAATGGCCGTACGCATCTATAATCGAACCGTATTCAGCGCCCACTTTAAAATCATTGATACCATTAAAGCTGACGTCAAAATGTCGTCCGCCGAACAATAGAGTCAAAGCCGCAAGCAGTATCAGCAACAGGGCGATGGGTGCCTGTATGTGACGTTTCAACAGTTCGGAATTCGGTCGGCGCAAATCCGGATGCGCGTAAAGGGATGCCAATAACACTCCCGTCGCGATCGCTCCGAAATGAACGCATACCGAAACAAACCATCCCATACTCGCACTGAACCAACCCGCGGTCAATTCATAGACCGACAATATTAAAACCAGCAATACGTTTAATACCAGCGCGATGATAAAGCGCGCATTCCAATTTAATCGCCCCGCTCTCCAGACCGCATGGCAGATCGTCAAACTCCAGGCCAGCAAGGCGCAGCCCGCAAGAGATAGATAATGAATCGGGGCGAAGGTTTTATAACCCGCCGCTTCGAAATATATCCCACAAATAAATAGAAACAGCAGCATCCAGTTCGCGAATTGCACGTCGCGTCGACGCAGCAAAACCACCAAAGGTGCGAGCAATATGAACACGGGCCAGATGATCCACAAAACCCAGAAGTCATGTACACGCATAAAAGATTCAAGCAGGACGAAACCGGCGACGTACACCGCCAACGCCAGAATCGCGAATAAAATGCTCGTCAACCAGGGGAAAGGCCGCACGCGTCGGGTAATTGTAATAATCAACATGCCTGTAGCCGCGCACACTATCGCCGGAGTTCCGATCAATAAATCGGAAGCGATTACAGTCTGTGTATTCAGCGGACCGGCGGCCTGGTAGTACGCATGTCGTAGAACCGAAAGCAACGCATATACCGGTGCGAAGTAAATCACCGTCAGCACATAGTCCATACCGCGCAGGGACTCGCCGTTCCGATAACACCGACTCAATCGATACGCGTGCCATCCGAATCCGGCGAGGGCCAGAAAAGTCATAAGCATTCCGCGTATAGCGCGTTCATTATAGAAGAGACCGATCTTAAAAAAGTTGTCCCAGTAATGGGGTTCGATATTCAGGCGAATGGCCAACTGGGGTATCTGCACCAGCAAATAGACTACAATCGGAGTGAATGCCAGCAGAAACGCCAGGCTGCCCCGAAATTTTTGCCAGCGTGTTGCCCCGGGACTGAAAAAGAGCGGCGCGCTGAAATAAAAAGACGCATACAACAGGGCCGCACAGACCAGAACACCTTTTGCGAACCATCCGGCTGGAACGGACAGGCCTGGTTGCCACGATGGTAACAGGTTGGCCCCGGCATACAGAGCGGCCAGAATCGGCAACACCCAGAAAGTGTGTTTCATAAAAAACTTTTGCATTTAATTCCCCCGATCACTCGAAACCGTACCCTTCAACAGACTCAATTAATAAAAAAACATTACTAATTACGATCCGTGTTCAAGGTTTCCTTTTACCCCCGAAACGCTCTATAAAAAAACTAAATAAATCACTCCAGAATCTATTACGGAAAAACTCGACGCTAAACGCGTCGAATGCTATGCGCAAGGGCTTCGATGGAAATTAATTTTATGATCATGTAAACCTTTTTTTGAATGGATATATCTCGTAAAAAAACGATAGGATCGCGAAGAATCGCGGTTACATTCGTAGCACTAACGTTCGGAGCAGACGCAAATCGAAACGCAAGCCGGCCGAATCTTTACCGACGTTCTGAAGCGCTATATTGTAATCCGGGTGGACCGTGCTGCCCGGAGCCATCGGCTGAATATGCGCCCCATCGTTCGCAGGGTCGTCCGATTGGGGGGCGGTTAACGGGCATTCCCACCCACAAAATCACTTGATTCTCCACATACAGAGGGTCAATATGGGTCTTCCGTTACGACTGGTTCTATCGGGCGGCCGACACAGTTCGCCGGTAGAAAGCACAGCGGATCAGCAATACACAGTGATGAGTATATGAATACAGGTACCGCAGAACTACCGGCTCCGCCGGATTTCCGGAACACGCCTACTATCGATCAGGTCGGAGCCGAAGAACTGGCCAGGCGTTTTCAGCGCCGGAGCATCAAAAAAGAAGCCAAGGTGCAGGGTCTGAAAATGGCTCTGAATATGATCGATCTGACCACGCTGGAAGGCATGGATACGGCCGGCAAAGTACGTCAGATGTGTTACAAGGCACGCCATCTGCATGACGCACTGCCCGATTTGCCGACGGTGGCCGCCGTTTGCGTTTACCCCACTTTTGTACGCGATGCCAAACGGGCCCTGGAAGGCAGCCCCATCAAAGTAGCTTCCGTCGCCACCGCTTTCCCCAGTGGCCACTCCCGTGAAGATCTGCGGGAAGATGAGGTGCGTTTTGCCGTCGCGGAAGGCGCGGACGAAGTGGATATGGTCATCAATCGCGGTCGCTTTTTGAAGGGCGATTACAACGCCGTGTATGATGAAGTGGCCCGCACAAAGGCGGCCTGCGGAAACGCGCGTCTGAAAGTGATTCTTGAGACCGGCGAACTGGGCACACTTGATCGTGTACGCCGGGCCAGCGACATCGCCATGTACGCCGGCGCCGATTTCATCAAAACCAGTACGGGCAAGATAAGTCCGGC
>JAGRMX010000217.1 GCA_020441025.1 Leptospiraceae bacterium | reverse complement strand
TCGATTATCCGGCCGAGCAGGCCCGACCGGCCTTACTGGGTTATGAGCCTGGCCCCGCGTTCAGCCGGTCGGAAAGGACGGGGTATACAAAGCAGATGCAGGCGCGGCTGGGTTTCGTACCGGATAATAATTTTCTGTTGGCGGTATCCACCATTGAACCACGCAAGAATTACGGAGTCCTGATTGAAGCGTATGCCGATGCCTGGCGCCGCCGGTCGACGGAACAAACCAGCGGATTTCCGGCCCTTGTGATTGTCGGCCGACGGGGATGGGAATCGGCGGAATTTTACGAGAATCTGGAGCGCACCATTCAGAGCGGAGTGCCCGTTCATGTGCTGGATGATCTGGATGATCGACAGGTGGAGTTCCTGTACGATCAATGCGGTTTTTTTTGTATGCCGTCCGTTTATGAAGGCTTCGGTCTGCCGCTGCTGGAAGCCCTGTGCCACGGAAAGTTTGCCCTGGCGGCGGATATTCCCTGCTTTCATGAGATCGGCGGTCAACACGCTCGTTATATTGCGCCGACGGATATGGTCGGTTGGTCCACCGCCATTCTTGAAAGCATTCAATTATTGAATCAGAAGAAGAAGTTAGTCGAAAAATTTCCGGTTCAGCAATGGACGTGGGCGCATACCGCCCGGATTCATAGGGACGCATTTCTGAGCGTACTGAATGAGGATTAATCTAAACGGCGTTATGGTTATGCTCCGTTCAAAGTGATCGGGATACAATCATTAAACAGAGCATTCGTTCAATGGTATAGCGTTATGCCGTCGCTCAATTCTGCGGATCGATCATCTCGCAATTGCCGTCAAAAACGACCCCATCGGCGATCTGCAATTTGGCGGTTTTGATATTTCCGACCACTTTGCCGGTCCCCAGCATTTCCAGGCGATTGAGCGCTTCGATATTCCCGGTAATGTGTCCGCCCACGACGACCGTGCCGGCCTTAATGTTGGCTTTGATGCGAGCGGTTTCCCCGACCAGTAAGACGCCATCGGTAATGATCTCGCCCTGAAACTCTCCGTTAATCTGTAGCGGTCGGCTGAATTCCAGTACGCCTTCAAAGCTGGTTTCCCGGCCCAGAACCGTGGATACGGCTCCGCCTTCGGTAATTTCGGGCAAGCCCGACTCTCTTTTCTTTGCCATATTAGCTATTCCGCCCGGGATTATTTGGTCTTCATTACAAAGACGCCGTCCCAATCGTCATCCGGAGGATGATTCATGTATTCCTCGCAACGGGTGATATACATCTTAGAAGGGCCGTCTTCCGGCATAATGGTCAGCGCCTTTTTGAACATATCGATAGCCGCCTGCCATTTCCGTGACTTATACAAAGCGAGGGCTTCATTGTAAGTGTCCAGTAATTGAATCTGTTGGTCCGTAAGCATAATCGCGCTCCCTTAGAATACGACTTAAACCCGCACGGAAACGGTTATCAAGCCGACTTCTTAACAGACCATCAGTATTCTGATCGGGGCCTGGCTGACAAGTAAAACCCGGGTCATTTCATCGGTTGCGTTTGAAAAGGATTCCTTCAGGCCGGGTCGGCACTGTTGTCGGAAAACGTGGCGGGGGGGCTGTCGGTCGCATCTGTGCTGAATTGTTCCAGACTGTTTTCGGTGGTATCTACCATGGTCAGGGCCGCTTCCATAGGCGGGGCCGGAAGCGCATATACCCGGGACAACTGGCGGACATACGGGACGGTTCGCATGCCCACCAGCACGGTCTGGGGCACGGATGCGCTGAGCAGAAACAGGACGGCCTGCACGGCCAGCGGTTGTTCGCCCGGTCGGGGTAATTTACACAGCTGCGCTTCGAGTGTTTCCATATTCTGATGGTAGCGCACGTCGATGTATTTTTCCCACATGCTCAATACGGCATTGGTTCGCCTTGCCAGACTCTCCAGCACGAACTGCTGGGGTTGGGTTTCCGCCAGAATATACAGTTGATTCATGGTCTTCTGGATTTCGCGTCGCAGGTGCGGTAACGCGGCCTGAAATGATTCGGCATGATTCATCCGATCGCGATAATGGCGTATGATCAGGGACGGAGATGGAGTGCGCTCGTCGAATCCAAAATGAAAGCCGGAGAAAAAGTTTAACACCTGCGCTTCGGTTTCCATCAGTTGCCCCATCAGGCGATTCATTTCCGCCTCGGTGGTCATACCGTCGTCCGGCGGAGCGTCTACCATGCGCGCCAGGCGTAACAGGCGGCCATGATAACGAGCATTCAAAGGTCGATTACTCAGTGACCACAGATTCTTACTCTGTAAGTATTCCATCAAATTGCCGCCGGCGGTGCGGCGGCTGAATCGATAGTCGGCTTCTAATAAATTGGCCGGAAACTGAATCACACGGAAGGACCCGGGCGCCTGTTCCAGAATGGTAGCGATGGAAAGAGCGCAATAGTCTTCTTCCGGCAGAGTCAACGCGTTGGAAGAAATGCCGGTATGCCGAATCCAGTTTTTATCGATGAGAGCATGTAAGGTCTCTAAAGCATTCTTTAGTTTTGTCAATAAACGATCCTGCGCTTCGGCGCGGTCCATGCCCCCGGCCTGAGCATAGATCAGATAATTCTCCGGGTTCTGAATTAAGTACACGTCGATCGTATCCACTCCGAGGCGCCGACGACTGTTTTCCACTTCACGCACAATGAAATCGGAATCGAGAGAATACACCAGATCGGGGTACACCTGCACGGCACCGGGAAATGCGGGCGGATTGCCACCGTATTCAGTCAGGGTGGAACCCTGGATGTATCCACATTTACTGATCAGAATAATTTCTTCGCGTTTAATACGATTGGCTTTAAACAGCTCCGACAGAACGTCACCAATCAGGCTTTCGGATTCGCCGTCGGTAAAATGTGCGGCAGTATCGATGACGTTGGTGCCCGAAATTAACGCTTCACGCAGGGCGTCAAAATGCTGACGATGGGTGCGCTTTACCCGGTAGGAACCGAATCCGAGGCGCGAAGCCAGGCAATCGATGGCGGGTATATGCCGGAACCAGCTTTCCAGCAACCAGTCACCATAGGTGGATTGCAGACGACGGAAATATTCGGAGGTACCTTCCGCGCTGGCGTAACCCCCGACGCTGAATGGTTGAAAAAGTTCGGTGCGCATGGCACAATCAGATGGAGCGTTCCAGTTGGCGGATACGGGATTGTAGCGTAGCGGCCTCTTCGTACTTCTCATCCATGATAGCGCGAAATTTCTGGATGTACAATCGCGGTAACTGCCCGGCGGAACTGTCCCGGGCAAGGGCTCGTTCCAGGTTGCGAATGTCGTAGCGCGGAAAACGCACTTCGATGTGTTTGATGAGCTCCCGGATTTCCGTGCGATCGGCCTGCTCATGTACGATCAAATCTTCCAGACGATCGAGAGTTGTGGCTTCGTCATCCGGTAGATCTTCTTGCGCCTGGGCCTTATCTACGGAACTATCCGTAACCGGTTCCATGACGACAGGCAAGCGGTCTTCCAGACTGTGTCTACACAGCTCCACATATTCCATCACACACCGATTGAAATCTTCGAGGCGTTCTTTGACATAATCGTTTTCATCGCGATGCGCAGGCACCTCAAAATCTTCCAGTCGAACTACATCATAGTAATTCTGTAACTGCATGATGGCCTGCAGTTCTTCTTCATTGTTCAGCGCTGTGGGCGGGAATATGACTACCGGAAAGTGATTGGTGCTGGCGGATACGAAACTGACCACTACATTACAGACTATGTAGCGACCGCCCGGTTGCACCGGGTTGTAACCGATGGCTTCAGAAAACACCAGCAGGTTGCCGGTTGGATTACGTGCGTCACCCTGTACGAATTCCAGCATCCACTGGAACGTACTCAGCGTTGCTCTGAACGTCAAGCAGGATCGTGGTCGCCTTCGGATGCTTTCAGGCGGAATTCAGAGTCGGTAACCAGGTCCGGTTTCACCCACTGTGCGCCGGATGGGCGGACTGAAATTGACGTTCTTCGTCTTCTATTTCCAGTTCGCGATATGCGCTGTAGGGCAGGGATTCGGGCGGATCCACCCGGCGGTTACTTCTTTTCACAATTTTACCCGGAGTTCCAACTACGGTGCAATCCGGCGGGATGTCCCGATTGATGACCACGGTTTCGGCGCCGATACGACTGCGGGAGCCGATCTGAATGGGGCCCAGTAACGTTGCATTGGTTCCGATCAAAACGTCGTCGCCCACCATGGGATGACGTTTGCCGCGATGCTTTCCGGTTCCACCCAGCGTGACGCCGTGAAAGAGCACACAGTTGATTCCAATTTCGCTGGTTTCTCCGATGACCACACCCATACCATGATCGATGAACAATCCACCGCCGATCTGCGCTCCCGGATGAATTTCGATGCCGGTTAAGAAACGCGCGAATTGCGAGAACATGCGGGCCAGAAAATACATGTGCATGCAATACAACGGTCGGGCGATCAATCGATGTACGCAAAGCGCATGTAGACAGGGATACAACAGGAAATCCATGCCCCGGGAAGCGGGGTCATTGCGTTTGATGGCCCGCAAATCTTCAATGATGCGAAATCGTGACGGTTTTTTCATTATTCAGGGAAGCCTCATTATTCCCGCACCAACAGGTTACGCGAAGCGAAGGACATCAGAAAGATTGTAGCCGGAAACCAGCACAACAATGCCAGATACGTCCACCAGCTCAATCCCGGGAAAAAAGGACTCAGTACAGTTACGACGCTCATACTGAAATAAAGTAACGCGAACCAGAAAAAAATACTCCGAAATTGTTTCGGTTCATGCCGTCCCATCTGTAAAATGAAATGCAACAGGAGCCAGGCGCCCCCCAGCAAACGTGCCAGAAAATCGGCCACGGTGTTTCGGTTCTGTACGTAATCCGCCGGGTCGAGAAAAACGCGGGATAGAAGTACGTCCGGATAAGACAATAAAACCAGCGCCAGAGCGAAATTAGGCAGTATAATCAACCATAGGTAAAAATTGAATTTGCTTTTCCAGATTCTACGTGCCATTTTCAAAATCCCTGTAGAGCAGACTGGGCTGGATCTCTCGATTATTCTGGTATTTACCCGATTTGTAATTGATAATGTCACCTTCAACGGTATGGTAAAAGATCTGACAGATCTGAATTCCGGGATAAATGCGAATTGGTTGAATGGTGGAAATTTCCAGCGTCCAGTACCCGCAAAAACCCACATCGCCGAAGCCGGCAGTTACATGTACGAACATTCCCAGCCGACCGATAGAGGAGCGACCTTCCAGCATGGGTACCACGCCCTGTGTTTCCGTGTACTCCAGCGTTCGCCCCAGATACAATCGCCCCGGACTGAGTTGAATTCCTTCGGGCGGGATTTTAATCCGCTCGGTGGGATTGGGCGTTTTCATGTCCAGCAGGTCATTACTGTATACCAGTAATTCGTCGTGCAGACGTAAATTGTACGAATTGGGGTTCAACAATTCCGGATCAAAGGGGTCGATGATAATGGAATCGTTAATACGTCGCTGAATTTCCGGTCCGGTTAGAATCATACGGGGCTCTAATCTGAATACTTTTAGTTAAGGGTAGCGGTCAATCGAAGGATAATTTTTATTTTCCCTGAAATTGCGGGTCGCGTTTTTCCCGAAATGCCTCCAGCGCTTCACGCCGATCGAGGGTGGGAATGGTAACTTCGTACGCTTTACGCTCTATGGCCAACCCGCTCTGTAAATCAACCTGGCTGCCCTGGTGAATGGCGAAGCGGGCCTGTTCCAGAGCAATGGGAGCATTGCGTGCGATTTCCAGAGCCACTGTTCGCGCGCGATCCATGAGCGCATCATCCGGACAGACTTCATGTACCAGATCCATCCGGGCGGCGGTTTCAGCGTCAATACGCCGGGCAGTCAGTATTAACTCTTTCGCCCGGGGAATTCCGATAGCTCGCCATAGACGCTGGGTCCCTCCGGCACCCGGAATGATGCCCAGCGAAGTTTCGGTCAATCCCACCTGCGCGGACTGAGCCATGTAACGTAGATCACAGCACAGAGCCAGTTCCAGACCGCCACCAAAAGCATACCCATTGATGGCCGCAATGACCGGACAATACAGGGTTTCGATAGCTCGAAATAATTGTCCGGTGCGTCCCAAAAACTCGCGAACTTCGTTGTCGCTCATGCCGGCTC
>JAGRMX010000216.1 GCA_020441025.1 Leptospiraceae bacterium | reverse complement strand
CATCAATCGTGTATGATAAAGTCTGGAAAGTATAAAAGGAAATGCCCACCGGCAACAATAGATCCAGGGTGCTCAGGGGGGCGTCGCTGCCGGATGTCTTAAACAATGCGTTAAGGCTTTCGGCGGCAAAATCGAAATACTTAAAAAAGAATAGTAATCCCAGGTTGGCTCCCAACGAAATCAACAAATACACCGTTCCTTGAGTGCCGACCGTAAATCGTGAGGGTGTATCGGTCGCCGAAGTGCGCTGCACATGCCCCGGAGAAGTCGCCGTTACAATTCGCTCCCGGCTGTGGGCGATGCCCTGAGCGCAAAAGTAATCTACTACAGTAGAACCGATGATTAAAAACAGGGGCCAGATTTTCCAACTGGCATAAAAATAAAAAGATGCCAGTACCAGAAAGGGCAGGCGCAGTCGGGGAAAGCGCAGCAACCAGACGGCGCCGAGTACGACTGTTAACAGAAAGTACGCGAAGGCTCGTGAATTAAACTGTATAGCCGTGGCCCCGGTGCCCGGCATGATACTCTGATTCAAGAAGCGGGCCACGCCGTGCAATGCGGGCGGAAGAAAATCGGACTGCCGGTCCTGTTGTTCGACCGGAGCCGATGTAGCCTGCTGGTTCGCATCCGGGTCCCGGAAACGCGCATAATCGTCCAACACAGCCGAACTGAAACGATCGGCGAGTATATTGCCGCCGCCTACGGTTATATGCGTGTAATCGGTGTGACTGCGGCCTTCCGCCACCAATCGCCGCATACTGCCGGGGCCGCCCAGGGCCCGGTAGGCATCAAAAAAAGCGAGTCCCAGGTCGGCGGCCACGCGTTCCTGGATCCGCCGGACTGATCGATGCTCGTCCGGTTCGGATAATCCCATGTGAGTTTGCGCTAAACGTTCGTACGGTCCGATGATCAATATGGGCGTATCGGGCAGGGCGCGTCGGGTTTCGGATAGAACGCGCCTTAACTGCCGTTCATACACATCTAAGTCGAACCCGGGCACGCGGGATTGTAACGAATACGATTCGTTTATTCCGAATTGAAAAATTAAAAGATCGGGATTGTACGCCCGTAAACCGCAGGCGCGTTGTTCGAAGGGAATGGCCGACAACCAGGCCAGATGCATACTCATGCGAATCACGGCGCTATAGCTCAGTCCCCGCCGGCTCTCGAATACAATGCCGTCAATTAAACCGGTTGCGCCGGGTGCCGCTACTTCAATGTGTCGGACCGGCGGCGTACGAAATTCCACGAGAGCACAGTCCCTGTTTTCTAAAGCGACGTTTTTTTCACGATATAAGACCGGGTTAGTATCCGGAGCGTGCAATGTGACGGCTGCATTTTCTGACTTGCGATGGGTATGCGTATTCGACCCGGGTAAGGCCCGCACTATGACCCGGATGTGTCGCCAGGCGGCCACATTATCAGGTGCGTGATGTATGCTGATCGCCTCCGGTTGCAAAGCTTCCCAGGTATAACCGGTAAAACCGGGATAAGGCAGCGGTTGCATGGAAAACCATTCCAGAGGAATGGAATGCCGTCGAAACGCATGTCGTTCCGTTTGATTGGTGTGATCGACCAGCGCGATGGCCGGATCGTCGACCACATTCACAAGCCCTCGCCCGCCGTCACCGAAACGTTCCTGTAAGTTGGCTTTAATGCGACGCGTTACATTGTCGCCCCAGAGCACCGAATCGCCATAATGCAATACGCGCACCACGGTTTGCTCACCCTGATCCAGTTGTGCCAGGCGTTTATAAAAAAGATGCAGTCGGTTGGCATCCGGTGTGCCGGTTTGCAGTAAGGGTACAGATGCCTCGACATCCGAATCCATGTTAGATTCGATTGGTTCCGTATCGATGGGCTTAGAATCGATCGGTTTTGGATCGATTGAATCAGATTCGATAGGTTCAGGATCTATTGATTCAGACTCGGTCCGGGCATATTGCCCCTGTTCTATGTGCGCGTTCTCCCGTATGGTTCGCGTTTGGTTGTGGTTGGCTGCGGGTCCGGTCCCGGATTGCTGAGAGTCGGCCGCAATCCAGGCATAAACCGGTCGAGGCAGCAAATCCGCAAAGCCGGGCAGATAGGCGGATAGATCCGACTGGAAGCTATCCAAAATCGTGGCGCGGACAGTGGCCAATAACAGCAAGCCGCACAGCCAGTACAGCACCAGTCGGTATGTCGCACCATGAACACGCATAGAAATCTTTATGGTCAATCGGGTCGGCGAAAACGAAATCGGTTCTACAATCTGGGCCGACGAAAAGCGATTGCGGGGCCGACGCGGTCAGGTTCTATTATGCGCTGAACGTTGAAAGCGATTTCAAATTGACAATCCTGATATTTCCAACGAATATAAATAGTGGGCGGGTCGTACCCCGCGTACGTGATTTATGCATGCGAATGGTTTAACGTTTTTAACATGGCTTTCTCGTCGGATAGCGAACATGCGTCTGGCGCCGTTGTGTTTGTGCATTTGTGGTTTGATGATCATTTGCACGGCGCAATTATCCGCGACGCCCTGCCGTATCCCTGCCGATGAAATCGATGTTATCCGGTATGACTATATTGATTCCAGGGCCATGGGCCGTCGGATGCCATACGTAGTGCAGTTACCCGAGTCCTTCGCGGCCTATAATTCGGAAGATCCGGATGCCCGCCGAGATTTTCAACCGTATCCGTTGGTAGTAGTCTTGCATGGTTGGGACGCCGATGAATGCGCTCTGTTGCCGGCGCTTTCGGGAATAGCCACCTGGCACGGCATTGTATTGTTATACCCTACAATGGAAGGCGACGGCGGCTGGTTCAATTCACCCATTCGGCCGGATTACCGGTATGAAGACATGGTCATGGGTGAGATCGTACCGCATGTATTGCGTAACTATCCGGTGCATACCGACCGCGCCCGGCACGCCATTACCGGTTTTTCTATGGGTGGTCAGGGCGCATTGATGTACGCCATCAAGCATCCCCATGCGTTTGGTGCCGTGGGTTCCATCAGCGGAATACTGGACATTCGCCTGCACGCCGGTAAATGGGGCATGCATCAGATGCTGGGAGCGGCGTTGCTGGACGGTCGACCGAATCCCGTTTATACCCGTTATTCCATAACCGCCGGTTTTGCCGATGCGTTGCCCGCCATTCAGGCGCGAAGTTCATTGTTTATTCTAATCGAAGCGGGTCGGCAGGATTTTGCGTATGCCGACGCGCAACGCTTTGTTGAAAAATTGGATGCCCTGAATGTTCGCTATGAAGCCGAGTTAGATCATGACGGTCATCATTCCTTCGCGTATTTTCAAAGTCGGATTCACAGGCATATAGAACGGCTTGTACGGGCAATCCAATTGGATTAACGAATTATAATGCAATCTTGTCGCCGTGATTATAAAACGCGCGCAAACAAAACGAAAGCGTATCTTCAATCAGACCGGTCGGCGCAGGTATTCGCCCAACCACCAGCCGAGAGCCGCCAGGCCGATGCCACCCAGAACGCTGCTGAGAGTATACAATAACGATAAGCCGTATTGTCCGTTCTTTAGCATATGCAGATTATCCAGGCTGAAAGTTGAAAACGTAGTAAAACTACCCAGCAAGCCCACCATAAACAGCAGGCGGATGCCCTGGTTGCGCTGAAAGAGTTCAATAAAATAGGCGCCCAGCAATGCAATTAAAAACGAACCCAGCCAGTTGCAGGTGATGATAGCATATGGAAAGGCGGCCCCCAGCCAGCGCATGGAAAACAAATACAACCAGTAACGTAAAAACGTGCCAATGACGCCACCCAACGCCAGATACGCGTATTCAATCAGCATACGCCAACGCGACACGGGCTCATTATTCTGCTACAGAATTTCAGTCGGTCGACGATAATCAGAACGTGTGCCCATCGGGTACGGCAGGGGGATAGCATGGCCAGACCACTCATCAGCGCAAAAGCACCGGAACGAACCGAAGAAATCCAACATTCCATCAGTGTGCGGGCTTCGATGATCGAAGTTTTCGAAGCATTAACCGTACCGCGTATCATTGATGAGTGGGGCGGTGGACCCTCTCGATTCCAGGCCCGGACCAACGGGAAATGGTCGCTCTGGGATGGAGAAATGTCCGGCACCGTGAAGGACGTGGAATTTCCCCGACGATTGATCTATACCTTACGCGAAGAATACTGGGATGACGGTATCCTGGACTCGCTGGTATCCTTTACGCTGGAAGAAATCCCGCGGGGTACATTGTTGATTCTGGAACATACCGGACTACCCAGCCGCAAGATTCGTGAAATTCACAACGAAGGTTGGTGTGAGTATTTTCTGGGACCGTTGAAGTCGTACCTCGAGCGCTGAAAGAGCCGATCCGCATCAAGTTTTGTTTTTACATGAGTGGCCGGCGCTTGTGAATACACCGGCTACTTTAGAATTTCTATTATAGTCAAACAGCACCCTCCGACCTGGCCCATGCGGCGCATGAGCGAGTTGACAGCTTGTTCCTCCGCGGAATTCTGGTGGTATGGCCAGACAGATCGCGGTTTTAGCAGGGGATGGCATCGGCCCCGAAGTTATGCAGGTTACGCTCAACCTGTTGCAGAAAGCGTTGGGTGATCGTTCTTCCGAATTCTCTTTTCAAGAAGCGCTGGTCGGCGGTGCCGCGATAGACGCCACCGGTTCGCCCTTACCGCCGGAGACTCTGAAACTCTGCGAACAAAGCGATGCGATTCTGTTTGGATCCGTCGGCGGTCCCAGATGGGAACACCTGCCACCCGAACGGCAACCGGAACGCGGCGCTCTGTTGCCTTTGCGTAAACACTTCCAACTGTTCGCCAATTTGCGTCCGGTCACTCTGTATCCGGAACTGGCGGCATCCTCGCCTTTGCGTGCCGACCTGGTTCGTGACGGCGTGGACATCCTGGTGGTCCGGGAACTGACCGGCGGTATTTATTTTGGCCAACCCAAAGGACGGGAAGGCAGCGGTCCCGATGAAAAGGGCTACGATACGATGGTGTACCATCGGCATGAAATTGAACGCATTTGCGAAGTAGCTTTTACAGCCGCTGCGGAACGCAAGCGATTGGTAACCAGCATAGATAAAGCGAACGTGCTGACCACCATGGTTCTCTGGCGCGAGGTGGTTACGGAATACGCCGAACGATTCAATCAAAATCAAGCGGCGGATAAACGCGTGGAATTGAGTCACATGTATGTGGACAACGCCGCCATGCAATTGATCTTAAAGCCTTCCCGCTTCGACGTGCTCTTATGCGGAAATATGTTCGGCGACATTCTGAGCGACGAAGCTTCCGTGTTGGGGGGCAGCCTGGGTATGCTGGCCAGTGCGTCGCTATCTTCCGGCCGTAAAGGATTCGGATTGTACGAACCATCCGGAGGGACGGCGCCGGATATTGCCGGCAAAGGCATCGCCAATCCGATTGCCCAGATTCTTTCGGCCGCGTTGATGTTGCGTTACAGTTTCGGACTGGGTGAAATCGGGAATCGCATTGATAATGCTATTCGAGCGGCCATTACGGCCGGAGCCCGGACCGGAGATATTGCGTTGCCCGGGGAAGAAAGCATCAGTACGCTGGAAATGGCGGCGGAAATCTCCCGCAGATTGGATTCATGAACGCGATTATCTGTGAGGATCATAAGGCCGACGCGGCCCGCTTACACCGAATTCTGGAATCGGGCGGATTTCACGTGGTGGCCACGTTTGAAAACGGCCGACAGATGATGGATTGGTTGCTGAAGCATCCGAATGAAGCGGAAATCGTGTTTCTGGACATCATAATGCCCGTATTGGACGGCTATGCCGCCTTCTGGGAAATCCGCGAGTACAAACTTAACGTACGGGTTGTTTTTGTTTCGGTCGAGAATTCGCAATCGGTAATCGCCTCCGTTCTCAAGCTGGGCGCTCAATCGTACATCACCAAACCGTTCGAGCGCGAATCGGTCCTCGAACATGTCAACAAAGCGATTAAACTACCGCTGCCGGCCTGGAAGTAAAACCCGCGCCATCCAATCGCAGATGAAATAAAAAAACGAAATCTTATCCAAGCACGCAAGCACCTATATCAACTACGCCCATTAAATGCGAGTACGTTGTTTGCGCCCAGGTTGTAGTTTTTCGCTCGCTGTGGGATTAAGTCAGGCTCCATGGACGTCGCCTACGGCAACCGG
>JAGRMX010000215.1 GCA_020441025.1 Leptospiraceae bacterium | reverse complement strand
CATCAAGTACCGAGCCGCGGGATAGCGAAGGTCGCGTGGTGGTCGGTGAGAGTCCGGCGCGCTTAATTTTTCAATCCTTCAGTCTCAGCAGCTTAGAACGATTGCGAGAACTGGCTCCCGATGTACCGCGGGTGTATCTAATCGATGAAGACATGGGCAATGAACATCCCTGGGAACAACTATTAGAACAAGCACGTGTTAATTGCGATTGTTCCGGAATCGGACCGGTGGGTTATCTGGCCTGGCCCTGGAATCTGGGTCCCGCGCATAGTGACGGTCTGGTTATTCATCCGTATACTATCAATAAGGACTGGCAGATGTTTTTATTATCTTTTTTCGGCAGTGACGGTTTCTTTACCGACCGGGCGGACGAACTGCTGTTGTACTACGATCGGGTGCCGGACCTGGATACCGAGGCGTATATACGCGAACTTGGTTACTGAGGCGGCTTCAATACGCGCGGAGTACACAAATGGCTTTAATGGAATCGAATACAATGCAACCCGGCGAGAAGCTGATTCCCTTCGAATTAAAAGATCAGGATGGGAATCGGCGTACTTCCGAACAACTCAGTGCGGATCATGCTTTGCTATTGGTAGTGTTTACCTGTAATCACTGTCCGTATGCGGTGGCTTCCTGGCCGGTATTGATTGATTTACAAAACCGGTACGCGAATGAACTTCAGATAGTCGCCATCAATCCGAATAACAACCCTGACTATCCCGACGACCATTTTGAAAAAATGAAACCGTACGTCCAAACCCGGGGAATCAATTTTCCATATCTGTTCGATGCGGATCAATCGGTAGCCCGAGCTTATAAAGCCGTATGTACTCCCGACCCCTATTTGTTTCGGGATGGAAAACTGATTTACCATGGTCGCCTGACTGACAACTGGCAGCACCCGGAAGAGGTTCAGGAACACAGCATGGAGCTACAGATTCAGGCGGCACTGGGTCAGGCGGAAGCCCCTCGAGAAACATTTCCCAGCATGGGTTGCAGCATCAAATGGGTACGGTGATTCATCGGCCGCATTAAAATCCGGTTTACACCCGGTTCTAAAACAAATTTTCGAATACGACGATCAAAGTTGAAATGATGAACGTCAATATAATCGCATAGCACGGCATTGTAACCAGGCTAACGCGCTTCGTATTCATCTTAGATACTTTTTTCCCGAGCAGCAATGGGTAAATTGCGCGTAAACCAATATACAGGCTTCCGAGAATTGTCGCATAAAAAGAAGAAACACACAGACTGAATAGCCATAGAGTTACGACAAACGGCACCATTTGCTCGTGAGTATTGGTAACTACCCGATCGACCGCCAGCATTTCTTCATTCTGCCCGAAATAACGATCGAATACTTCTCCCCGCTGTGCGTACTCTTTTGCCAGTCGAGCTTTTGTACCGCGCTGCCTGAACAGCAGTAAGTAGTACCAAAAAAAGAAATAAATGCAAGTCACAACAATAGGGCCCGTAAACTTTGTAACATCAAACGCAATCATCCGGACAGGATTTCAGCGGACCTAAAATAATGCCATAAGAAAGGAACTCGGTATACTGTATGAACACCAAAATACACTTTCGAATTCTATTAACAATGACCATGTTTGTGATCGGATTACCCGCCCCGTTTGTGTTTGCTCAACACATTAATTCCAATGCGGATGCTCCGGCCATATCGGCGGAATCAAGGTCGTTGAGCGAGAAGGTTTATTGCACAGCTTTTAAATTTGTCAGTGCGTCTCAGAATAGAGTGCCCGCATTCAGTATGGATCTGGACAGGCTGCAACAGTATACTGACAGTCAGTCGCTATTATGGGTGGCTATGGTTTTTGCCGTATTTGATAATTTACCGAAAGAAGATCCTCATAGGATTTTATGCGGGAATACAATTTGCTACGCATATAGAATGATTCATTCCAACGATGAGCAAACTGCCGCTATGGAAAGTGTCTTCGAATACCTGTTTGGCGAACCTCTATTTAGCGGCAAAATCCCGCTGAAAAGTCGGACCAGTCGTTCTTTGAGCTATCTGCCCGAATATAACGTTCACGCATTACGAGCGGCCTTTCATGAGTTCTACCTCTCACCCGAACGTCCGATATGCGACGCCCTGGCCGGCCAATTATATTCAGCGTACTTTCAAGACTGGTTTCGGAAGCAAGTTCGCATTGCGTTGAGTATTATCAATGCTGAAGAGGGTATCTGGCTTAAGAATGCGGCTGAGTTATATAAAAAAGAAGCCATGCAAAATCCCGAATTTGATGGGCATGAGTATCAATGGGAGGTATATGGAGTTGATTTACCGGAATTTGACGGCCAGAGAAACGCAAGATTGCGCGGAACTCTAATTCGCAGACAATCCGACGGTACTTTGCCTTTTTTGCTGGAATGCGTACGAAAAATTTTAAGAGATTACGATTCAGAGTTTCTGGCTGAAATCGAAACCGAATTTCCCCAAACGTCCGAATCAATCAGGTGAGAATTCTCTGCCATAACGTTTCTGGCGATGATTATAGAATGGCCCCGTGGTACTCAAAATGCGCGACGATGGATGTGCGTCCTCATCTCAACCCAGTGCCTGAAACTGAGCCTTGAACAGCTCCGTGGAAGGAGCCGGTAAAAAAGAATATTCGCTCGCTCGACCGGTCAGAGTACTCATCAGGCGATACAGATGATCGATATTGATGCGTTGAATGCGTGATTGGCGAATGGCACCTATCAATCCGGGCATGATAAAGATCGGATGCGGATCGGGACCCTGATAGATTCGCTCGGCTATGGTTTGTTCCAGGCTGCTCTCATCCACGACACCGGGACTGAATGAGAGTATTATCTGACCGGGGTGCAGTCGCTTTTCATCCAGGCGCGTTTTGTACCCGGGCGTAATTAACAGAAAATCCGCATTGTCATATACATGATCGATGGAAGAAGCGATACCATCGCGCTTTTCGAAACGCGTTAACTGTCGAAAATCCGCATCGATACCCAGAATGCGGGCCACACCCATCTGTGCCAGAAATTGTTTTAAGCCGTGACCTTCGGGCCCGAGTCCGATGATGCCCACGGTTTTGCCCTGTAAATGCGTATTATGCTGGCGTGCCGCATTTTCGAGCATGGCGGCCATGATCATTCCGATTTCCATGGTCTCGGCATGGATGATGGGTACGTCCACCAGTTCCTCGATGCGCTCCAGAACTTCCATGGTATATTCGCGACTCAAGTCGGAGATACGAATGGCAAAGTAGTTCTGGGCCAGCGATACGATCGTCTTGATGAATTCTTCTTCATTGCGTGAGTCCATCCACAGCGGAATAGGTTGTACCTGTGCGTGACGGGCAAGTAGATATGCGTCTCGCTCCAGTTTGATTACCACCCGATGCGGTGATTCGTAGGCGCTGCCATCGGATATCAGAGCAATGCGCCGTTCGCTGATCTTGCGTATGTCTTCACGTCGGGAGTACTGCACTTCCTGCACCATTTGCAGGGTGACAGGCGACGTGACCGCGAAAGATTTTCGAAAGTCAATGCCCTTGTCGGGAACGATTTCAATCAGCGAATGATCGTAAATGGAAAGGTCTTCGCGAATGCGATATTGTATTTCCGTTCCGGCCTGGCGGATGAGACTTTCCAGTTGGGGCCGGCGCATATCACCGGTATCCAGTTCCAGTCGATAATAAGCCGACTTCAAATCGGAATACAGCAGGCTGGATGAAATCAATTGAATGCCGCGCGGGTTGGCGGTTTGAATGGCCTGTAAGGCGCTTCCCACGCTGCTATGGGGTACCTGAATATCTACCGTATAGAGAGACATCGGTAGATTATCGGTTCGGGGACGGGCTATTCTTTATCCAGAAAGTATGTTACCCGGTCGGCGGACCAATCTTCCAGCTTTTCTTCGCTGATTATAACCTGAATGCCTTCATATGTGGCATAATTATCCCGGCTGCGCACCGTCGGGAAGGCTTCCTGTTTATAACTCTGCTGTAAATCGAAGAAATCCACTGGACGGGTGGTTACAATGGCCTGGATGCTTTCCACGCCATCGGGAGGAACCAGTTGCCATTCAAAATCGTCGCCGGGACCGGGCAGACTGTACTCTTGCCCAACCTGAATTTCCATACGGGGGCTGTATTTATTAGGATAGATGAGCGTCATAGCTCCGACCGCATTGATAGAAAACAATTGAATATAAACCGTATCCGGGGCGGTGTCCTGGTGTTTGAGTACCTTAAACTGCAATGAAAGCTTCTCTCCCATTCGATAACGCGGATTCTCGCCCTTATTCAACTCTAAGAGAATCGTGTAAGGACTGTCCGGGTTATTCATCAATAGATAAATGCGCAGCAGTTCGGTAGTGCGCGTGGAGAGTCGATTCAACATGGCGTAGAAACTTCCCCGACTCTGTTCCGCGCCGATTACCACACCGGTGGCCGTTTTGATGATGCGTACACTGGCCAGAACATCATTGCCTTCCCGTCGGGCTTCACCCACAACCATGTATTCGGCACCCAGTTGCTGGCCCACTTCGATGACGGTCTCATCGCTCACCAGGCCGCTCTGAGAGTGGGCAATTTCTTCCAGCACTCTTTGCAGTTGATTGCGCTCGATTAACGTAAACTGGCGGGTCCTTTGTAAATCCGTCAGTAGTCGGGCGGCGATTTCCTCGCCCAGTTCTTTATCGGCGGACTCCAACGGCATAACGGCCACCGGTGCGTTGCTGGCGGCCCACAACTGATTTCCGATCGGAGCGAACAGCGCTGATCCGATTAGCAGAAAAATCAAAGAACTAAAATAGATTCGGTTCATAACTTTTATGCGTGTATCTTTCAGCGCGCATCCATCAACTCGGATGTATCATCATCCACTTCATAACGCAGAATCGAATACAGTTTGACGCTCTGAGGAGTAAAGTCCTTGTACATCTGATCTTCCACGTACTGCACGGTATTGCAGCGAAAGGAGAACAAAAAAGTGGTCCGCTGTTCCGGACTCTCTCGAAATTCCAGTCCGTACTCGTACATGGGCAGGCAACGCGCCTTGAATTCGGGACTGTAGCCCTCATTGCTTGCCATCAGGCCTTTCAATTCCTGGATGAGTCGCCCATCCGTAATTTCGCGTTTTTCCTGATAGTCTGACAGAGGATCGATTTGATCCAGAGTCTCCGCGTACGTGTAGTAAAATACGCCGCTGGCTTTCTGAACGGTCTCGATGCCACGTGCGTTCATGGGGGGCACGCTGGCATTTTCTGATTGGGCTGCTCCACCTGATTGACAGCCGGTCACAAACATAGTCCCCAACAATGCGCAATACACTATTATGGCAGGAGGCCGATGCCTCCGGCTTATGATTCGTCGATGGAATCCGAAGTAACGCATAAATAATTCCCTCAGCCCCGCAGGGTACAGACCTGCGATTGTTGGATGTCGGAATATTGCGTTCGGTTCGAAATTTATGTCAGCAATAAAAAAGGCCGATCCACATGGATCGGCCCGGCTGAATCAGATATTTTTTTGAAATGTAGAACCCGATTACGGTAACACACCGGCTGTCACTTCAGCGGGGGAGTCCCGATAGAGCGGATATCAGAACATATGGCTCAGCTTAAACGCGGTGAAGCTGGAATACTGAGAGCTACCGGCAAAGATGGTCACGATGGTATTGCGCTGCCATACCATACTGATACCGGGGCCCCAGGCCTTGTGCATGCCGTGCAGAGTCCATTCATCTTTAGAAGGTGCCACCCGACCGATGTCATAAAAGGCCATCAGCTGAAAGTCCATGCCCCCCAGGAAGCCCGTGCGCGCGAACGTTGTGCGCAGCTCGAAGTTACCCATGGTCATGAAGCGATCCACAAACTGATTGGAGGGGTAGCCACGCAATCCGCCCGATCCGCCCAGTCCTTCCGATTCTTCACGCATGTTATAAATACGACCGGCTTCGAAAAAAGGCACGTCACCGAAGGTTTCCTGCGCGAGCAGTCGATACGCAAAAACCATTTCCATATCATATGGATTGAAGAAGTCATGCAAAAGTTCGATGTATTGACGCCAGGTAAAAGTTACGCGCTGAAAGCTGTAGTGACTGCCGGTGCCCTTGCCCACGCCTTCGTAGTGAACGTCGGTAAAAATGCCTTCATTGGGATTGAGCTCGCGCGCCCG
>JAGRMX010000214.1 GCA_020441025.1 Leptospiraceae bacterium | reverse complement strand
CGATTTCATGTACGCGCTCCGAAGTGATAACTTCCGATTGGGATTGGGGCCGGCCGCTCGCTCCGGCAGTGGCCCATGAAGCGAATCCTGGCCACGCTTACTACGAATCGATTTCGGGCCGCGGTAGCCGGTGCTTTTATAACGGCCGTCATTCAATCCTCTTCGGTTACGACGGTACTGCTGGTCGGATTTATTTCCGCCGGGCTGCTGACTCTCAAACAATCACTGGGAATTATTATCGGCGCCAACGTGGGCACCACCATCACGGCACAGATCATCGCTTTTAAAGTCACTCATTACGCGCTGTTGATGATTGCGATCGGCTTCATACTCAGTTTTTTCATTAAGCGCAAATCCGTCATCGGGTACGGACGGATGCTGCTGGGATTGGGGTTGGTTTTTCTGGGAATGAACCTGATGAGTGAAGCCACCGCTCCTCTGCGCTCTTATCAACCGTTCATCGATTCGATGGTCCGGCTGGACAATCGCTTTCTGGCGCTGCTGGTGGGAGCCGTCTTCACCGCCGTAATCCAATCCTCTTCCGCTTTTACCGGTATTGTGATTGTGCTGGCGGGCCAGGGATTTCTGAGCCTGGAAGCCGGAATCGCGCTGGTGTTCGGAGCCAATATCGGCACCTGCGTGACGGCGTTACTGGCCACCATCGGCAAACAGCGCGAAGCGGTGCAGGCCGCCGTGGCGCACGTTTTGATAAATATTCTGGGCGTTTTGCTCTGGATCGGCTGGATTGAGAATTTCGCGGACCTGGTGCGATGGGTATCACCGGTGGCCGAAGTGACCGAGGCCCTGTCGGAACACCGACGACGCATCCTGGAAGTTCCCCGGCAGATTGCCAATGCACACACGGTATTCAATGTTTGCAATACGCTGGTGTTCATCTGGTTTACCGGACCGCTGGCGAAATTGATTGAACGATTATTGCCCACCGGTCCGAGAGAAGAAAGTATTCAGCCTCAATTTCTGGACCCGGTTTATCTCGATACACCGGACATCGCCTTACAACGCGTACGCCTGGAAGAAGCGCGCATATGCGCGCAACTGAATCGCACTTTACGAATAGCGTTTCGTATGGTGGCCCACGGTACGGAAGACGAGCTGCGAGCTGTGGCACGCATGGACGACGACCTGGATTTATTGTATCGTGCGGTTTTGAATTACCTGGGTCAACTGGCGGAACGCGATTTGACCACGAAGCAATCCGAATCCCTGCACGATTTAATGGCCGTCGCCAATTATCTGGAAAACGCCGGCGATACCATCGAAAACAACGTGGTCCGCATCGGTCTACATCGTCCGGAGACCGCGCATACATATCCGGGAGCCGGTCTGGCCTGTATGCAACCCTTACTCGACCGGGTCACACTGAGTCTGGAACTGCTGGAAACCTGTCTTAATACGAACGACCGGAATGCGGCCCGTAAGATCATTTCCGCCAAGCGCTCCGTGCAAAAACTCTCGTTTGAAGCGCATGACTACGCGGTTCATACTTTGCTGAACAAAGACACGGAGCACGTCGCCTCCGGAGAAGAGCACCAGAAGGTGTTCCGCATGATCACCGACCTGGTGGAAAACCTGAAACGCATTCACTACTTCATTCGGCGAGCGGCCCGACACCTCATCGAAACGGACTTAAGGGAGAAATACAAGAAGACGTCCCATGAATGAGCGTAAAATCACATCTTCTACCGAATCCACCCGTTCTCTGGGAAAATACTACCTGGTATCGGGCGTTCCTCTGTTTCGTTTCTTAAACCCCGCCGATCGATCTTTCGTGGCCAACCGTTGTCGATTGGATGAGTACAATTCCGAAGAATTAATATATCGTGCGGGGGAACCGTGCGATTTTCTCTATATCCTGGTAAGCGGCAGCGTTACCCTCGAACACTCCGCCCCAAACGGAGACTACGCGGAAAGCCGCGGCAACCATCATGATGTTTTGCGCAAGGGCGATTATTTCGGTATAGTATCGATTCTAACGGACACGCCGCATCGACATACGGCTCGCGCGCGTACCGATGCGCGTATATTAAAAATCGAACGCGGTCAGCTGGATAATATTTTAAAGCGTATTCCGCGCCTGTCATTGCACTTCTCCAGCGTACTCGCACGAAGATTATTGCATCAACGCAATACAATCGCCTATAGAACGGTGTGTCTGGGAGTGTTGCCCGCCTCGAATCATAACGCGTATCTGGAGTATATAAAAGATCTGGCTGAAAATTTGCGCCGGGTTACTGGCAAAAAAATCTGCGTGTTGCACATCAATACGGAGCGCATGCAACTTTCCAGCAATCGGTTTCATTGCCGCCAGATCGACGTTAACAGCGTAGCGGAAGCGCGCAATATCTTCGACCGTCTACCGGAAAGCTATCATTACCTGATCATTCATTTACCCGCGGAGTGCACGGACATAAACTGCGCCATTCTGGAACACTGCGATGAGTTGCATTTACCGTCAAGCGCCGGGCCGGGAGAGCATCGACGCGCCGTAGTTTTACAAAAACAAATTCAGGATCGCTGTGGAAACTTGCCGGCGCAGATCCGGCGCCGCTTTCGGCTGCATACCGATGATTACCAACGCACGCAATTCATGCACCGGTTAATCCGTAACATCACCGGTCAACAACTGGGTCTGGCGCTGGGCGGCGGTGCGGCTCTGGGGCTGGCTCAACCGGGCATTTTACAGGTGCTGGAAGAACGCAACGTTATGGTGGATGTGGTGGCGGGCACCAGCGTAGGTGCGTTGATGGGCGCTCTGTGGTGCGCGGGTATCAACGCTTTTGAAATGCGCAATCTGTTCAGCCGCTACAGCTCGCTTATTAAAACTCTAAAGCTGATTGATTTTAAAGTGCCCGGAGTCAGCCTGATTGGCGGCAAACACATACGCGCCCGACTGTACGAGATCCTCGAGGACCGTTCGTTCGCCGACGTACGCATTCCCCTGCGGGTTGTGGCCTGCGACATCGACACGTTGGAAGAAGTCGTAATCCAGCGCGGTCGGCTGGTGGATGCCATTATGGCCAGCATTGCCATTCCCGGAATCCTACCGCCTTTTCGGCGTGCCCATCGTCGGTTGGTGGACGGCGGCATAGTCAATCCGTTACCGATTAACGTGTTATCCCGGGAAGGCGTCAGCAAGATCATTGCCGTGAATTCCATGCCCTCGCCGGAAGAAATGCAAAAAGCGGCGCATCCGGCGGATAATGTTTTTAAGATTCTCATGCACAGTTTCTATTCCATGGAATATCGCATCGGGAAACACTCCACGCAAGAAGCGGATGTGGTGTTGAATCCCATTCCTCCGGATTCTGCCTGGTTTGAATTCTACCGTTCCGAAGAATACGCCAACTTTGGTCGCGAACAAATGCTGAAAATGTGGCCCGAAATTGAACAACTGATCGAATCATAACCAGAAAGGTACAATCGGCTGTTGATCAATCCGGCAATAAGGGCTCGGGCTGCAAAACGATTCCGGTTAGACTGCACACCCGCTCCTGAATTTCCGCTACCAGCGCACGCAAATCCGCGGTACTGCCCCCGCGATTCACAAGGGCCAGCGCATGACTGCGGGAAATACCGACACCATTACGAGTGTACCCTTTTCGAAAGCCGCAGTACTCCATCAACCATGCGGCGGGTACTTTCACTCGCATGTCCGGTAAATGAAATACGGGAATGGCAACGTCGGCGGCGGAATCTCCATGGGAGTCGGATCGAGTTTCAGGACTGTTATCCGAACGGGCGTTGCTATTGATACGCGTCTTTAATGCCGCGAACTCATCTGCGCTCAACTCCGGATTCATAAAGAAAGAACCGCAGGAGCGGGTATCCGGATCTTCCGGATCAATCACCATAGACTTACCACTTCGCAGGCGCAGCACTTCCGCACGAACCGTTTGCATGCGTTCAACCGGGGATAAATGGGCGCTCAATTCGCGCAATCGTTGCCGCTCCTTGTCAGACTGCGACTGTCGGGTATCTACTGAAACGGTGCTTGATCGACCTGCCTGCTCGGTTCCGGTAGCGTGCGGTGCACCCGCCTGGCCATCAGACTCGCTCGCACGCGTTACCCGGAAATCCGCCTGCTCGTTTGTATTTGAATTCATTGCTTCCAGTCTATCCAGCAAGCGTCTGCTCAGTTCGCCATAGCGCACATCCAGTGGGCCCCGGGCAGACAATTGAAATTGTACATGGGTAATAATGAAACGACCTTTCTCGGCGGAAGATTTGAAGCGACTGTCCCGGTAGGCAAAGCGACATTCCTCACGCGTGAAAGTAACCGCGCTATTCGTCTGCCAGTCAAAGCATTCAACCGCAACAATGCAGTCGGCCACTTCCTGGCCATAAGCGCCCACGTTCTGAACCGGAGTGGCACCGGTGCTGCCCGGTATACCCGAGAGACATTCCACACCGCCCCAGCCCCGCGCTACGCAATGCGCGACAAACTCATCCCATGGTTCTCCGGCCGCCACGCGCAGGGATACCTGCGCATCTTGTTGTTTTACGTCAATTCCCCGCCAGGCCACATGCAATACAAGTCCGGCAAATCCCCCGTCGGCAAAGACCACATTGCTGCCGCCGCCCAGCACGAAAACGGGCAATTGGTGTTGTTCACAGTAACGCCGTGCGACGGGTAGCTGCCGGGGCGATTGTAGAGCACAGTAGTAACGGGCCGCTCCGCCCAATCCGATTGTGGTGAGGGGCGCAAGCGGCCGATTGTTTTCGATATTCAGTTCTTGAAACACGAACTCCGTCAATCCGATTGTCCTTGTTGTTTAGCCTGTTCCCAGTAGGCGTCCAGTTCCGCCGGCGTATGATCGCGCAGAGTACGATCCGAAGCGCGCGCCTGCTTTTCAATAAAATGAAAACGCTCGATAAATTTCTGATTGGATTGTTGCAGCGCCAACTCCGCATCTACTTCCAGATGCCGCGCCAGGTTTACAGTGGAAAACAAAACGTCGCCGATCTCAGCGCGAATTTGGTCCCGGTTTTCATATTTCAAAGCGCACCGTACTTCCGCGATTTCTTCTTCCAGTTTTGCGAGTACATCTTCCAATTGCGACCAATCAAAGCCCACCCGGGCCGCCCGATTTTGAATTTTTTTCGCCCGCATTAAGGCCGGCAAAAAACGCGCCAGATCGACCGGTATCAGAGATTCTGCTTGCTTTGCTCTTCCCGATGAATCATTTTCAGCCGATTCATGCGGTTCATCCGGATCATTTTCTTTAGATGATTCATCGGGATAATACATCTTAAATGAATCATCTGAGTTCTGTACCTGCGATAGGTTTACATCCGTTTTGGTCGCGCGTTTTTCCTGATCCTTGATGCGCTCCCAGTTGGCCAGAATATCCTGCACTCCATCGACCTGCACATCGGCGAACACGTGCGGATGGCGACGAATCAATTTATCGGTCACCTCGGCGGCCACCGACTGAATGTCGAACTGTCCGGCTTCTTCGCCCAGCCGGGCATAGAAAAAAACGAGAAATAACAAATCGCCCAGCTCTTCACGCAGATCGGACATGTCCCGACGATTGACCGCATCAATCACTTCATAGGATTCTTCCAGCAGATGTTCGCGCATGGAGGCAAAGTCCTGCGCCCGGTCCCAATCGCATCCTCCCGGTTCACGTAGAGTACGGGTAACCCGGATCAGTTCTTTCAGAGCATTTTCGGGCAAGGGTTCGGGCGACGACGCGGATCGATCGGTGATAGGGCCGCTTTGCGATTCTCCAGAATTCATATAAAGCCTGCATTTAATATACGGATGGGAAGGTTATAAACCGGTGCGCATCAGTCGCCCCCGGGGTCGATCATACTGCGGAAAAACTATCGACGCATGACATTATACGCGGTATTCCGTCACTGCAATGTTCAAGAAGTTCGTGCAGTCCGGCAACCCCTTTATCGTCGATGTCCAGAAGCAGACATCCGGATACTACTGCCTGCTACAGGAAGAAGGGCGCGCGGATTTAAGTCTGGCTGTGGAATCGTTTGAAATAACCGGATCGGATACATTTCGCATAGTAACGGATCGAGGCGCGCACAACGGCACCTTTGCCATTGCGGAAGGTCGTTATTATCTCCATCTGGACGGCCATACCTTTATACTGGAAGAAGCGGGCCTGGATACGGATGCGGCCGGCGGCAAGAATACCCACCG
>JAGRMX010000213.1 GCA_020441025.1 Leptospiraceae bacterium | reverse complement strand
AGTTCATGTCGTCGGGGAAAAAATCCCGGGAACCAATATACGGTTTGGTGGATAATGCCATACGCACACACGAGTGCCGCACCGCCCCGCAGGGTCAACCGGTTTCACTCAACATGCGCACCAGCGAACGCAGCCGATCCATAGAACTCTTGCGAAAATCGCTATGACCGGAACCGGCCAGATTCATACCGATCATCAGATGACCCGGTCCGATTTCCTGTAAATGACAGATCTGTCCGCGAAAACGTAACGGAGCCTGCATCTTGAAAATTAAATCGAAAATGATTTCTTTACGATGCGGTACGTATTTGACCAGATCCGGGTGGGTGAGTTCCAGCGCCACGCCTCCTTCGGAAATATTCACCACGCCCTGACGATCTTTAACGCTGATCATATTGGCGTCCACGATCCGATCAATAATCTCCTGGGATACTTCCCGCAGGCGCGCTACGGTTTTGATATCAAAGGCGGACTGACCTCTGGGAGACTCGGCATAAAAAAACGCGATGGGCAAATGCCGACCATCGGCCATTTCATACAGAATGGGCACCGCTACCACCGACTCAATGTGGCTTTCCTGATACCGCCGACGTGTTTTTTCCAACAGGTCTTCGTCTTCCAGATACTCGTAGTAATTGAATATACCCGGTTCCACGGGCTTATAGGTGGAAAAGTCCGAAACATCCGTCACCAGAATCGCTTCGGTACTTTTGTTTAAGAGCTTGGTTTCTTCCGGACGTTCGCGGCTGGCATAATCAAAAATTTTCAATCCGGCGATCTCTTGGTTCAAATGCTTTTCGAATTCTTTAAATATTACTTTATTGGATACCTGCGGTCGCGTATTGTCGATGGCGATTTCATTTTTACTAACCCGCACGTTGGTGGCGAATATGGAACCGTTAGTAACATTGAAGCGCGCATGCTCGCGGGCCACTTTCCCGACCCTCACTTCCTGCGGACGCATCCAGGCTGTGCCCGGCTCGGGTGTGGACTCTACCAGGAAATCCACTTCCACCTGTCGCTTCAACGTAGAATACAGTGTAACCTCTCTTTCCAGTTCCAGTTCGGGCGAATAATGATACTCGAAGAGTCCATCCTGCTCGTTCCCGCGATAAAACTCCGCCGGCGGTTCGGTACGCTTTAAATAAAACTTCACTTTGGCCAGCCGATCACGCAGCAAGGCCGCCACCTTCTCCGGATTCCGGACAAAATCCCAATCGCGTTCTTTTTCAATTAATGGTTTCACTATCTTTACAATTATCGGCCAAACTTCTACGCAAATTCAAACCGAACCTTTGCTCCGGGAATATTCTCACCGCAGAATTCATTCCTTCTCGCCATCGATTTTCTTTCAGTATATTTGACCGAAGGAAGCAACACTGTATTAATAGAAAAGTGTTAGAATCCCGCGCATCCGTTCCAAAAAGCGGCATACCTGTATGATTCAACCGACACTGCGCGCAATGGACGCCACACGGCCTCGCCATTGTCGCACAAATGTGTTTTAAATTATGAGACGTAGCGCGGTACGTCCGACTCAGGGACTGGCATCACACGGATTGGCGTCGGTGCACCGCCGGAATTCGACCCGCCGATTGCGCGCCCGGTCGGCTTCATCGTTTTCGCTACTGGCCAGCGGACGACTGTAATTGTATCCAATGGTAATCATGCGGTCGGCGTTGATGCCCGCCGCAATCAACGCCTGGCGTACGTTCGCGGCTCGCTGTTCCGAAAGTTTCTGATTGTACGGCAGGGCTCCCGGCGTGGAGGTGTGGCCTTCCACGCTGATTTTTAATTCCGGATGGGCCTTTAGTATTCGAACCGCCAACGCAATCCAGCGCCGATCAATGGCGCGAATTTCGGCGCTATCATGGCCGAAGAACAGCCGAATATTGTCCAGGCATTCCGGTTGGTTATCCGCGCAGGGCTCTTCGGTGCCGGGCTCCACGTTATCATTACCACCTTGACGTCTTAACTTTAAAACAATCTCAGTTAAATCCGGTCCTTCCGTGAACACCTGCTGGGCCGGTTCGTAACCCTCGGCGGTGGCCCGCAGAGTGAAACGCGTTCCCCGTTCAATCGCAACGGCAAAACGACCCTCTGTAACAGTGACCGGTTCGACTCCGCCTTCGGCCGGCAGCAGCACCACCGAACTGGAACGCAGGAGTAGATTGGTCTCGGCGTCCACTACCCGGCCGGTGATTACCCGTTTCTGAACCTCTTCTTCCGGGCCCGTTTCGATGACCGGTCGCATGTAAATGATCCGCCGATCGATTTTATCCGCGGAAACATTGCCGGTATAATTTAAACGCAAATCGACCGGATGATAGCCCGGCGCGCTGAACTGTACCCGATACTCGCGACCGGTTTCCAGTTTCACGGCGAAATTGTTAAACGCGGTCGATTCGGGATCTTTGCGGAAAACACGGCTGGTCGTAACCAGCACCTGCCGTTCAAAAAACACTTTGATGGTGGCGTCGATACCCAGCGGTCGGCGAGTAGTGGAATCCAGAACCTGGCCGGTAAATAAAATTTCATAGGGCGAACGCAGCCATTCGGGTACGCCCACCCGGTACAGATCAAACTCACCGCGGGCGTCCAGTTCGCGACGGTCACTGGCAAAATAGATCCACAGTCCGTCGTGAGTCATGCTCACGTATTCTTCGTCCCGGGATGAATTAAACGGTTCGCCCAGGTTACGAGCCGCCTGCCAGACGTACCCATTCCAGCGACTGAGATAAAAATCGTAATGCCCCAGACCGCCGGGCCTATCGCTGCTGAAGAATAACGTGCGTTGATCGGGTGAAAGCGTCGGAGCGATTTCATTGTAGCCGGTATTCCAGACCGCGCCCCCGTTTACCGGCGCGGACCATTGGCCGGTGGTCAGATCGCGCTGACTCATCCAGATGTCATTGCCGCCATAACCGCCCGGTCGATTGGAAACAAAGTACATGTAGCGACCGTCATGCGACACATGCGGCATACGATCATCGAAGTCGCTGTTGATAATATTCAGATGCTCCGGCCGGCTCCAGCGCGAATCCCGATAACGAGAAAAATATATATTTAAACCTTCGTAACCGTCCCGCTTGCTCTGATCATCCTTATAAGAAGTAAAATAGATTTCCACCGGACGCAGTCGATTTTCGTCGTCGGTGCGGTACACCAGCGACGCCATTCCTTCGAAACCGTCCGAATTTATGGTGAAGGTACCGGGCGGCTCGCCGTCTTCCAGGATTTGCATGGTCCGGGACGGCTCGCCTTCCATGGGCAGGAACAGCGGAACCGGTACGCTCCAATCGGCCTGTTCGGTAGGTTGCGCCGAGTTACTGTTAATGGAAAACCAGAGGTTTTGATTTTCATATTTGCCGGGGCGATCGGACTGAAAGATCAGAAAACGCCCGTCCGGACTGATGGAGGGGGCGTAATCCTGTCCGGCCCAGTTGGGCAATCCCAGGTTTTCTACTTTGCGGGAGACATCCACATCCTGCCCGGGCAAACCGATCGGCAGCAGACAGCCCAGCACCAAAATGAGCGATGCCCCGAGCTTTCGGATACAACTTCCGATCCGACGCACATCTCTACGACTGCGGCCGACCGGTCGGGCGGCGTGCTTCCATGTGCAATCTGCGTTGGTCAAAGAGGGCATCGAGATTCTTACCTGAAGACGGTACAAAACCGAACACCCGGTCCCACATTCGCCGGGTTTCCATGCATAAATACAGAAATAGAGCCGGATCGACCGACTCGATCTTCTCTTTTATAGATCGGAACATTTGCTCCCGAATCGACTTAAAATACCGCTGTTTTCCGTCGGGCCCGGCGACCATTTCAGCCCGGGTCAGTTCGTCATCCGGGAAGCGGGCCTGAATGGCCTCTTTCAATCCCGGAGCGTACCGAAAGCTGCCCGTGCTGATCCAGGCCACCCGATCCGGGTCCAGCACACTGAATATGCGATCAATCAGCCCGTGATAAGCCGCTTCCCAGCCCTCGAAGTAAATCAACGGATCCAGGTGAAAAGCCAGTTTATAGCCGGCAGCCTGCACCCGGGCCGCCGCCGCCAGACGCTCGTCCAGATTGGCGGTACCATCTTCCACCGCCGCAATCACTTCGGGCGGATTTAAGGACCAGGCCACCACCGTATGTCCGTTGTGATCCAGATCCAACAAAGTATCTACGTTGGATGACTTGGTTTTCAACTCGAGGGTGGCATTGGGGTGTGCAGCAAAGTATTCCACCAGGTGAGTCGACAGTGCGGTCAGGGGTTCCAGTGCCAGCGAATCGGTGTATTCACCGGTGCCGATGCGAAAATGAAAATTGCGATTGCGGGTACGCTCGTCCAGTTCGGCGAATAAATCTTCCAGGTTGCCGAAGATGGACATCAGCGGATGATTTAAGAAACTCTGCAAATAACAGTAGTGACAATCGAACAGACAACCGATGCCGAAGTTGATTACGAAGTACTGGCAACACACCATTCCGTCCGAACCCGGACAACTGGAGAGAAACTTTGCCGGCCAGCGATACACCAGCAGATCGGTTTTGTTCACTACCGGCCCCGCGTGCATGTATTGTTCCAGAATCTCCCGGGGATCGTCAACCCACTCCAGTCGCACGTCAGCTGACACGCGTTCCAGCAAACTGTGTACGACTTTTCCTTCCGCAATGGAAGAATCGATATATATTTTTTTTATATTTTCAACGGTTTGCATGCGATTATGCGCTCTTTAAGGCCGGCGTAAAAACTCCAGAGTGGGGTCGATGGCTACCCGGGCCCGCAGAGAATTGGCCAACCAGGACAGACTCAAGGCCTCGTTGATCAATCGAATTACCCGACCGCGCATCTCCAGGGTGTCGTCGGTATCAAAAGATAGCCGCGGTTGCAACACAATGCGCTCGACTCTGGGTTGGCCCAGAACGCTCTCATCCATATAAATAAAGGCGCTATCATGATATTCCACAATCGGAATGCCGTTGCGAGCGCACAGGGATATATAAGTCAACATCTGGCTGGATGAAAAGGCCGCCAGTAATAATTCCTGCGGATTCGCGTGCTGTCGGTCCTGCTCGGTATCGGATACCTGCACGGAGCAATCCGCTCGCCCCATAAAGCGCACTTCATGATGCGAAGGCAGATCGACGCCATCCCGACTGTCAGGGTCTTTCCAGTGTACGATTGTACGGTACATTTATGTTAGTTTACTTATTCCGCTCACTGCCGCACGACAGGTCCAATATTCAGCGGGACTCAAAAAGTGAATTGAACCCTGGTTACCTGTCCTCGTTTGCTCCCGCTTCTATAATCGGCGGACTCCGCCCGGTGCTTCCGGGTCCCCGATGATACAATCGCCGGGGCGGGGACGATAGCGAGCAAATATTCCATTTTCAACAACGCCCGGAATTTGATTGAGCCGGTCTTCCAGCGCGGCGCATTCCGACGGAGCCGGATTCAAACCCACATCCAGCACTACATTGCCATTGTCGGTGATTGTCGGTCCGTCTTTGCCGCTACCGGTACGCAGTTGCATCTTTCCGATTTGCATATCGCTCAGAATGCGGGTTACCAGACCGATGGCATCCGGCAGTACCTCAAGCGGCACGGCGAACTTCGCTCCCAGACGCGAGACGATTTTTGACGGATCGGCCACCACAATAAAACGATCCGACATGGCATGCACGATCTTTTCCCGTGTATGCGCCGCGCCGCCGCCCTTGATTAAATTTAACTCCGGATCGATTTCATCCGCACCGTCGATACTGATATTCAAACGTGAAACCGCGTCGGTCGGAACTATCGATAGTCCGCAATCCAGCGCCAGCATACGAGCCTGAAAACTGGTGGCCACACATTCGATGCGCAGTTGCTGTTCACGCACCAGGCGGCCCAATTCCTGAATGGCAAACGCGGCCGTAGAACCGGTACCGAGACCGACGGTCCAGCCCGATTGGACTTCCCGGGCCGCCGCTATTCCGGCCAACTGTTTGGCCTGATTGTTGGCATTCAAATCTTTCATAACACTCGCACTGCTTTCGTTAATAATTTTTTAGTTTTTCAAAAATAACGTTCGCTTCCGTTTATTAAAAACGGTTTGTTTTAACATCTACTGATATATACTCAGTCATACAAACTATCGTCATTTCCGGAGGGCCGACCGCCGAAACCCGCGCCTTACAATCGATTTAGAAT
>JAGRMX010000212.1 GCA_020441025.1 Leptospiraceae bacterium | reverse complement strand
AATATAGCAAAACCTGCGCCAGCCAATCGCAGATGAAATAAAAAAACGAAATCTTATCCAAGCACGCAAGCACCAATACTACCTACGCCCATTCACAGCGAGACTGTTTGCGCGTGGACATTGTAGTTTTTCCCGTTGTGAGAAAACGTCAAGCTCCACGGATGGGGCTTACGGTCATTCGGTGCAGGAGGCACCGTATGACCGGCGGATTCTCACAACGGGAAAAACTTTTTAAAACAGCGCGCAAACCGGGCGAGCTACTCGCGAATACAACGCACATACGCGTTTTTCCAGAGTAGTTTCCCGGTCGTACCACCGTCATGAAAATCCACAACCCATGCCGCCCGATCGCTGTCATGAAAGGTGGAACCGGTCCAATAGTCATCCGCCTTGGTCAGCGGAAAAAGGCGCACATCAATGAGGGGCACTTTGGTGTCATCGGGCCGTAGCAATGCTTCCAGTTCGTCTCGCTCGGGTAACCGCCATTTGAGATTTCCGAGGCTGAGTTCGGTGCAATACTTACGGGCCTGATACCAGTTTAAAGAACGGGGCGGATCGACACATACTCCGCTGACCGGTTTCTGTCCGAAGCTACATTGTTGCCAGACAATCTCACCGCCGCGCAGACGAACCATCCCGCTGTTGGAGTCGGGTCTTTCCTCAGCGGCATCGGAGTCGGACGATCCGGTGCGGTTGTCGACTGATTCATTGTTATTATTGTCGATTCCATCCGCATTGTTTTCAGAATCCTCGTTTGCGGATGCATTGCTATCGTTTGTGGATGCGTCGGCGTTTTCATTCCCGGGTGCAGTCTGCGGTTGGCCGTATACCGGCATCGGGTTGGACTCACCGTCACTCTGGCAACCGATCGTCAAACAACTGATAATTATACAGGCAATGCCCGTCAGCAAGGAACGAATAATATCAGCAACGGTTGTAGTGAACATAGCGCCGGACCGGCCTGTCGTTCTGCGATACATGATTCTCTCTCCGGTTCAATTGATCAATCAGGTTGCTTTTGCATGGCCTGCAATGAAATTGTATGCCATTCCGCAACAACAGCGTGGCAACCGGTTTACAAACGGGTAACAGGAATCAGTATTCCGGTCCCTGTCGCCGGTCATCCTGGTCTGCTGCATCCGGATCGTATGGCTCGGCTTCATCATATGAATCCGCGTAGCCCTCGTCATATTCCGACTCGTCGAACACTCCGCGCTCCGCCATGTATTGCTCAAGGGTGTTCACACGATAGCCGCCGTATATCAGGCAGGCCAGCATATTCCCTACGCAGAAGAAAAAATTCATTTCATTGTGAACGCCCCACACCATCAAATTAAAAGCCGCCAGGCCGACGCTCAATCCGAAGAAGTACGGGATTTCCGAGTCCGTCAGGCGCAACAGAAAACCGCCCTGGTCCATTGCCATGTCGCGGATAGACGGCCAGACCAGGTGCAAAACCACTACGAACAGGATGGATTGAAAAAAGTAATTGGCCGCCTGCGGTTCGGCGTAATCCGGAATGGCCATCAGATCGTTTACAAAGACGCCGCCCAGCAATGCCAGGCCGATGGCCGTCGCCACACCCACGCCGGCTGACGCGTAATTGATGGCGGGATCATCCTGACCCATCAATCGCCTCAATTCATTCATAATGATATTATAAAAATCAAGCAGCTCATCCCGGGAATAGTTGTCCTGGTGCTGAAACAGATAAACCCAGTAATTCAAAACCAGCACGATGCCCGCCAGTACGAGAAATAAAATCAACCAGACTATGAAATCCAGTACTTCAATCATAATCCGGAACCTCCAGTCGCCAATTCGCGTTCATAATCCAACAAATCCTGAAACCGATCCGCTTCCCCGATCGGAGGATAGTCGCCGTATACCGATTTCACTTCCAGATCGATGGAAGCCAATTTGCCCGGATGCTTGAGCGCCACTCTCGCCCCGGTCGACAACTCGGTCCATTCATTAAATGCGAACTCAATTCCGTTGGGAACGTACCACAGGGATACCCATAACTGCCAGCGCTGCGGTTGCCCGTCCCCATCGGTAATAATTAAATAGTTATCTCCGGGAGTCACCCCACCGGAATTAAATGTCAGCAATAGCGCACGTTCGCCCGCCAGTTTACGTTCCGCGCCGGGTGCCCGTAACGTCGCAAACGGATTCAACCAGAAAAAGTCGTTGGTATGCAATCGGACGGCCTGTCGGTAGGCGTCTTCCGCGGAAGCATCCCGCAATCGTTCGTCATTCTTAAAAGCAATAAAGCGTCCGGTGCGGTTGTTGTACTGCACTTTAAAATGATCTTCCGTACCCCACCGCACTTCAATCAACTGACGGCGCAGGTCTCTAAAATGTCGATTCTGTCGGGGGAGAAACACGAACTCGATGGCCGCGGTGTTCTCGCGCCAGGCGCTCATATTAACAGACGCTTCAATGCGTTCCGCCAGCAACTCGGCCGCCGGCCCACTGACCGCCTCCGGCGGACGGCCACCGCTGATCCATAATACCAGTCCGGCGATGATCAACAGCGCCGACCCAATCAATAACAGAACGGTCAGTCCGATTTTTTTAATCAATTCTATCCGCCTCTCTTCGTACCAGTCGCAAGTAGTCGCGCCACACGACGCGCAAACTGTCCATGGCATCCCGGATATTCATGCGTACCTGACTCACTCGATTGTCCCCGGTGATTGCTTCTACGATGATGTCCGCCGGTCGATCCGTGGGGATGGCCTCCAGTTCCGGCAACAAATTGACGGCACGGATAATCATGGCACTCAACCGACGATCGTCCAATTGCTCTTCATCGATTCCTTCCAGTTCTTTACGCAGCGCGTGAAATAATATCAGCGCCAGTGCCCGGGGATCCAGCCGACCGGACGCGGGATTCGTTTCGTTTACACGATTGTCGACATCAGGAGGCACAATCAATTGGTGGAAATGCAACGAACATATTGCACGGAGTCTTTCTGAACAATTTGTTCGGTGTTAAATGTATTCGTGGCAAAGGCTACGACGTACGCTTCCGAACCGTCGGATTGGTTGGCATTGCCTTCGTTGGTCCAGAAATACTTATCATCGGGAGTCTGCGGAAACATATAGAGGAAGGATTCCCGGTTCACGTAAGCGCCTAACGAGGTCAATTCGCCCCTGGTGGGTAGACGCCAGTTGGTTTTGCCGGCGAAACTCAAACCATTGCAGCTATCATAGGCCGGACCGGATGTAGCGGTGGGAGTTACACCGTCGGTAGTGGTACAATCGCTGTACGAACCGGTCAGCAAAGCGCAGAAATTTAAACTGATGGCTCCGTAGGTGGTACCGCCGCCGGTTCCGGAACAATCATTGGTGCCCGAGTTCCAGACTTGCCCCTGAGAGCACTTCATCCAGGTGGCGGTCACCCCGTTGATATCCTGCTGTACGGTTCCGTTAAATTGATCCGCATAGCTCTGAGTAACAGCGGTCAAATAAAGAGCCAGATCATCATCTTCCTCATCCGACTCGGATTTACAACCGGCCAATTGTAGCAATAGTATCAGAATAAAACCGATTCGAATAATGCGCATGTTTATTTCCCCGGTAAGCGGCTGAAAGTGTCCGTCCGTATTGTCCCGGAACCTTACATTTTATCTTCGTCGATTCCAGGCACGACCCACAGTTTTTTATAAAACACGTCTCGTCCGTAATGCGGTGATGATCGACTATCCATCATCCGGCATTCATTTTGGCCGGGCTGGAGGACAGCGAAGCGAACATTTCACCCTTCTGATCACTTTAGACGATCCCGAGATGGAAAATCCAGCTCTTTTCAGGATCGGAGGCAATTACCGGCAGCCCCTAATCCGTTTCAGGGGATTGAAAACGGGCCCTTAATTCGTGAAAACTATTACCGGCGTGATACGAAGAGCGGACCAAAGGCCCGGATTCCACCTGCTGGTAGCCCATATCCAGCGCGTGCTGCTTCAATGCCTGGAATACGGAAAGAGGCACGTACTGTTCTAACGGCGCATGCGCCGGCGTAGGTTGCAGATACTGGCCGATGGTCAGCATGCGCACCCCGACCCGATACAAATCCGCAATCACCTGGCGCACTTCGTCAATCTGTTCCCCCAACCCCAGAATTATGCCGCTCTTGGTTAAGAATCCCACCCGGGAAAAATACTCCAGAACCTGCAGGGAGCGCTCGTAGCTGCTCTGGGGGCAAATTCGCCGAAACAGGGAGGGCACGGTTTCCACATTGTGATTCAGAATATCCGGCCCGGCTGCTTCGATTTTTGCCAGATTTGCCGGCCGGGCCTTAAAATCGGGAATGAGTACTTCCAATATAATGCCCGGATTGAGTTCACGTACGGCTTGAATACAGGCTGCAAAATGCCCACTGCCACAATCGGCCAATTCATCCCGGTCTACCGACGTGATGACTGCGTGATTCAGCCCCATCTCGGCCACCGACTCGGCCAGCCGCCGGGGCTCATCCGGATCCAGCGGTCGGGGTCGACCTGTGGCCACATCGCAAAAGCCGCACCGACGGGTGCAGGTATCGCCCATGATCATAAAAGTAGCAGACCCCTGCGACCAGCAGTGTCCGAGGTTAGGGCAGGACGCCTCCTGACAGACCGTATGAATGCGCGCTTTCTGGACGATACTCTTCACCCGATCGCCGGTGGTTTCAGTCTGACCGGTGGTCATGCGCAAACGCACCTTCATCCAATCCGGTCGATCGGTTTCAATACGGCGCGGTTCATCCGCCGCAGGAGTGGTAGTGATATTCCCCACGGTTTTAAGGAACTGGATTCGGCGATCCACTGCAAGGACTTTTCGGATCCATGTGCGTCGGGATCGGGGTCGGACCGTCGAAATTGCTTTGCGTACTGCAAGAAGACCGATTCTGTGTCCGTCTGATTCGCCCGTGCGAATACGCAACACCTTCAGGCAGAGATTATGTCGGGACAAAAAGATTCTCCGCACCAATCCGGCGGCAAACCGGAAACGCTACCGTTAAGTAAGGGCATCGCCTATGCTATCGGCCAACTGGGCTGGGCTACCTTGATGATGATCGTCAACCTGCAGTTGGTCTATTTCTATATTCCGCCCTATAAAACCGAAAGTGGGCCGGTTATTGAAGGCGCCGAGACCGTCTTCCCCATTTTTATAACTCAGGCTTCGTTCTTCATTGTCTTCAATGCCATCATGTTGATTACGGGCAGTGGTCGCATATTCGACGGGATTACCGATCCGTTGATCGCGGGATTATCCGATCGATCGCGCAACCCGCGCGGACGACGCATTCCGTTTTTAATGTACGGGTCCATTCCCGCGGCGCTTTTTTGTTTTCTATTATTCGTACCCTGGGTCCCGGGCGAATCGATCTGGAATATAGTGGGATTACTCGTTATTCAGTTTTTTTTCTTTGTTTCCATTACAATGTACGTAACGCCGTTTTTCGCATTGATCGCCGAACTGGGACACACTCCGAGAGAACGATTGAATCTCTCCACATATATTTCCATTACTTACGCTCTTGGAATCATAATCGCCTCACAGGTTCCCGCCATCGCCGGGCAACTGGAAAATGCATTGCAACTGGAAGCGGTGGCGGCTTTTCAATGGGCCATCGGTTTGCTGGCGGTACTGGCCACCATCTTCATGCTGGTGCCGGTCTTTATCATTGATGAACGCCGTTACTGCGTGGCACAACCGGCGGACATTCCCATCATGCAATCCATCAAGGAGTGTCTGGCCAATAAAAACTTCTTACCGTACGTGGCCGCCGACTTCGTGTACTTCGGCGGTCTATCCATCATTATGACCGGCATGAATTATTATGTTACGGTCCTGGTGGGACTGGAGAAAGAATGGGTGGGATTGGTCATGACCATCATCGTACTCAGTTCGTTCATCTGGTATCCGCTGGTAAATATTCTGGCGAAAAAATTCGGCAAAAAAGCCATGGTGCTGTTGGCTTTCTTCATATTCTGTCTGCCCTTCGGCGGGATTTATTTTCTGGGACGCTTGCCCATTGCGGCCGGCGCTCAGATACTGATCGTTGGCACTCTGGCTTCCATACCGATGGCTTTTCTGGGTGTGTTGCCCAATGCGGTCCTGGCCGATATTGCCGAATTGGACGCTCTGCAAACCGGTAAGCGCCGGGAAGGAATGTACTACGCCGCCCGTACATTCTTACAAAAAATGGGGCAGACCATCGGTTTGATGTTATTTGCCA
>JAGRMX010000211.1 GCA_020441025.1 Leptospiraceae bacterium | reverse complement strand
TGCTGGCCTGTTCTTCTTCAGCGTCCGGTTTTTTGTGTTTCCCCGCGCCCATGGAATCGCGCAACTGGGAACGGACTTTCTTGCCAAATTTATCCTTTTTGGATGCCACCGATGACCTCGTCGGTAAAAGATTCGTATTCCTGCGCCACTTTGGAACGACCCTGGTATTCGAAAATGGTCTGCTGCATCAGGTGCGCTTCTTCAATCGCCACCGCGCGACTGATCCGGGTTTCAAAAATCGGTATGTATTCCTGAATGGGATCGGACACGGCCTGCGAGATGGCGGTACGCGGATTGTGCATGGTGATCAGCCCGCCCAGAATTTGCAACTCCGCGTTGAATCGCTTTTGCACGGTACGGGTGGTATCCAGAATGGTTTTGAGCCCATCCAGCGAAAACTTGGCCGTCTGCAGGGGCACAATCAAATGGCTGGCGGCCACGAATGAATTCACCGTCAACAATCCCAGGTTGGGCGGACAATCAATGACAATGGTATCATAGTCGAGGCCATCGGCGTGCAGAGCGTCATGCAGGCGAAAGAAGCCGTCCACCGCGCCGGCCAACAGCGTTTCCACTTCCGCCAGATGTACTTCCGCCGCCAGCAAATCCAATTGTTCTATACGAGTGGGTTGGATCAATTCCTGTGCGGGCTTTTTATCTTTGAAAATTGCATACACGGATCGATTGGCCGGCACGGATTCGGCCTGAAAAATCGAGGACGTGTTTCCCTGGGCGTCCAGGTCCACCAGCAAAACCCGGCGATTGCGACGCACCAGTCCATCGGCCAGATTTATGGCCGTGGTGGTTTTACCCACGCCGCCCTTCTGGTTGGCCACACAGATGATGTCGGTTTTCTCAGCCATGCCTGATTGTGTTACTCGATCGAGAGAATTCGGGTGACTTTTTACTTGCCCGCCACCGCCTCGCCGGTGCCTGGTTCATTTGTATGAGCACTTATGTACCTGTAATTGGACTCGAAGTTCACTGTCAGCTGAAAACCCATACGAAAATTTTCAGTCCCGATCCTTATCTGTACGGCGCACCGGCCAATACCCAGGCGGGACCCGTAACGCTGGGATTGCCCGGAGTGCTGCCCACTCTGAATGAGGAAGTGCTGCGGTTGGCCATCATGGCCGGATTGGCGCTGGATTGCGAAATCGCTGAAATCACCAAGTTCGATCGGAAGCATTACTTTTATCCCGACCTGCCCAAAGGCTACCAGATTTCACAATACGATATGCCCTACGCGGTGAATGGAGCCGTGCGCTTTCTGAAAAAAGGCCAGTCGGAACCGGTGACCATCCGCGTGCATCGCATTCATATGGAAGAAGACGCCGGCAAGCTGCTGCACAGTCAGGGCGGCGGCGATCCGGTTTCATATGTCGATTTAAACCGGGCGGGCGTGCCCCTGCTCGAGATTGTGAGTGAACCCGACCTGCGTTCTTCGGAAGACGCGTACCTGTACTTACAGACGCTGCGTAACATATTGCGCTACATCGACGTGACCGACGGCAACATGGAAGAAGGCAGCCTGCGGTGCGATGCCAACGTGAGTATTCGCAAAGGCCCCGACGCTCCCTTCGGAACCCGGGTTGAAATCAAAAACCTGAACTCGTTTAAAGCGGTGCGCGCCGCCATCGATTATGAAATTGAACGACAGGCGGATGTGCTGGATTCGGGCGGCAAGGTGATTCAATCGACGGTGTTATGGGACGCGGACCGGCGAGTGACGCGTCTGATGCGTACTAAAGAAGACGCCGAAGACTATCGATACTTTCCCGATCCGGATTTGACGCCCTTTCACATTGATCGCAAGGTCGTGCGCGACATAGAAAAGAACATGCCCGAATTGCCGGATGCCAAACGCGATCGATATATGCGCGATTATAATCTCCCGGAATACGATGCGACGGTCCTCACGCGCGAAAAAGAAGTGGCGCATTATTTCGAGTCGGTATGTGAAATCTGCGGCGATGCCAAGAAAGCATCCAACTGGGTGAAGGATGAAGTGCTGGGTGTCATCAATAAAGAAGATATTTCCATCGAACACTTTAAGGTTACGGCCGATCGATTGGGCGAAATGATTCGTATATTAAATGACGGTCGCATTACCAGCCGCATGGCCAAGCAAATCTTCGAACACATGTATGCGGAAGATATGGATCCTCAGGATGTCATCGAGAAATACGATTATAAGCCGGTGGACGCGTCCGATCTGCCGGCTATCGTCGCGAAAGTGATCGCCGACAATCCCGATCCGGTGCAGAAGATCTTAAACGGTAACGATCGCGTAAAAGGTTTCCTGGTGGGACAGATCATGAAGGCCACCCGGGGCCAGGCGCCGCCGGACGAAGTCAATCGCGTTATCGACGAAAAGTTGAAAGAATTGCAGTGAGTGCGCGCCACTGAGAATGGGCGCCTTCTCGGCGGCTTTGAGTCAATTTATCGCCACCGGAAAACTGTCGCCGGCATTTTCATAAACCGCTCACCCCAGCAACCGGCGAATTTCCGGCAATGCCCGCTCTCCGGCCCGGCGTCCATAATCATAACATTCGCGTACTCCTTTCGGATTGGCGTAATCCCAGGTGGTGATGGGCAACTCCCCGGCCGGCGCAATGTAATAGATGTTTTTACCGCGATCATGCCCGGCCTGTTCCATCAGGCGTCGGGTAATTTCTTCATAATAAACGGTTATATACAGATCGCAATCGGGTAAATGCACGATGGGCAGATTGTTTTCGATGCCACCGTCGAGATAATGAAAACCGTCCGGCAGCTTTTGATAGGAAACCAGCGGCGGCACACAACTGGACGCCAGCACAATCTGCAGGGCGTGATCGCGGGAATGTAAATCCTGTTCGGTAAAGACCACTTCTTCCAGTCCGTTGCGCCGCCCGGCCTGGGCCAGAAAGGGACGAAACATGCCCTGCTCGGCGAACTTGATTTCATTGCGATACGCGCCGATGATTTCCGTGACCAGGCGATAGCGGCGAAAGGCGTTGTCGGGCGGAAATAATCCCGGTGGGACGCGCATGGCGTTAAAGGCCAGTTTAACCTTGCTCTTGAGTATGCGCTCCGGATCGACGTATGTTAAAATGGCGGACCGATACATGCGCTCGTGCGGAAAGGGCTGGCGACCGAGCAACAATCGCGACCAGTAAAAGTTGCGACGGTTGCGGGAGGTGATGGCGTAAAAGTACTCCACCAGATTCTCGACCTGCCCGCTGATCAAACTCATGGCCATGGCCGAACCGGCGGAAGTACCGCTGACGGCATGAAATTTAATGCCCGCCTCCATCAACACCTTACCCACGCCCAGTCCAAAGAAGGCCTTGCAGCCCCCACCCGCCAGGGTCAGGCCAATACGTGGTTTACGCAATAGCGTGCGCCGGCGGGAGATTTTTTCGGCCTGATTATTAAGATTGAACATCCGGTATCACCGATTTAATGCACGCAAAAAGGCGATTGTATTGCGTACATGACGACGGTGTTGTAATTCTGTCAAATTGGTTACAATACGGCGAAAACTCTGTATTCCCTGGCGCTTACATGGAAATGCCGATTGACGCAAGCGCTACAATCCATGGTCTCGTTCGGTAGTCAATACCGCCTGCGCTTTACGTGAAAGTGACATGCAATCACAATGCTTTCATCATGAAGCTGCGGTGTGATAGATTGAATCTTGTGAACAGACAAGGGGTTATCGTGAATACAACAACTAACAAAACATTTCGTTATATGGTATTCGCCTCCGCCGTCGCCGTGTTATCATCATCAGCCGTCATGGCCTACGATGAGAAATGGCAGGACGACGATTGGGGTGAGACCATGAATGAGGCCGGCGACGGTTTGATTCCCAATTCGCGCTTTCGCGTGGACGGGGTGATCTTTGCGGGCTATGAATTTCAAGACCATGAAACCAACGGCGCTCCCGATTCTACCGGGCCGGATAGTCAAAAATCGGGTTTTACAATCGGTCGGGCGTACGTAAACATACGCGGGGACGTGAAAGAAGGCGATTGGGCCGGCTGGGGATTTCGGATTACTTCCGATATTGGACCGCATGCGGAACAGGGCGATGGTTGCGACAACGGCGCATCCAGTGCCTGTAGCCAGGACAACGATTACAACGTATTCTTGAAATACGCGTATGTAACCATTCCCCTGCCGATGGATGGCATGGCTTTGCGTCTGGGCCAGCAGCACGTTCCGTTTGTAGACGGCCAGGCCGGTGTATCATTGCAGAGTGAGTGGAATCACCGCTACATTGCGAAAGTTACTACGGAAGATGTTAGCATGTCCAGCTCGACCGATCGTGGTCTGGCTTTTATATATGAACAGGATTACTTCGGTATCCATGCCCTGCTGGGTAATGGCGAAGGCTATCATCACAATAATGCCGAAAACCTGACCAACGCGCCTACACTTTCGCAACTCTCGAAAGGTAATGTGGATTCATACGGTCACGACCTGTATGCTCTGTTTTCGGCAACTCCCACGGGAACGGCCAAAGACTTCAGCTTTAAGATCAGCGTTCCGTTGCGATTGTACAATATCTATGGCATCGATTCGCAGGCCGAATCGCGTTATGTGGCTCTGGATATTTACGACGATACCAATTCCACATTGTCGGGTTTCCCCAGCTATCAAATTCGTCAGGGCGATGTGAAAGCCAAGCGCGATATGAGCTACGGTCTCGAAGGCGACTTCTCCATGGAGATGGGCGAACTGGAACTGGGCGTGGGCGCCGGAACGCTGTACTATGTGGATCGCCGCAGCAATGCTTATCAGATTTCAGATGAAATCATCCGCAACGGACTGGCGGCCAAAGACTTCTATAATTCCAGCAATTTTGTATGGGATGAGGATGCGTATGGCTGGTCCAATTACGGTTTCGCACACGCGCGTTACGGTTTTGTAGGCGTGTTGTTCCGCTACACAGAAGGTAGCGGATCCGCCGGTAAATTGACCACCGGTATCAGTGGTAAGTCCTGGTTGCAGCAGATGTGGGAATACGATCTGGGTGGAACCAGTTCGCTGGATAAACTGGCGTCCGGAACTCAGCTCGGAAACACGACGTTGCTGGAAGCGTACAATAATATTGATCTGGGTAAAGCCCGTTTCCGTAAATACCTGTACGGAGTGACTTTCTACATCAGCCCCGCCTTCCGTGTAACAGTGGGAACGGATTATCAGATTACTACTAACGGTCGCGGACAGAAAACCCGCGTAAGTCCTCTGAGCCGAATTCCGAACGATAGTTCATCGTCATTGTCGGCCAGCGGCGATCTGGAAACTCAAATCGAGTCCGGCCTGTCCGCTTTTAATAGCAACCTGAGCGGTTTTGATCTGGCTCAACTGGGATCAGAACAAAAATCACAGCAAATCTGGATTCGTAGCGAGTACTCGTATTGATATAGAACCTCAATTCGCTTTTCTGAACCGGCCAGCTCATCCGAGCTGGCCTTTTTTGATTAAGCGATCCAGGGAATTCCAACCTTCCTGCCATGAACAGGATTGACGACCAGGTCGGGGCTGGAATATGTGTTCAAATCCGGGACACGTTTCCGGAGAACAGCCCATTGAGTTGTTCTATTTACTATAAGTCTTTTTTGGGGTAGTAGCTCAGCTGGTTAGAGTGCCGGTCTGTCACACCGGAGGTCGCGGGTTCAAGTCCCGTCTACCCCGCATTCGTCACGCGAATGTCCCTCCTCAAAACCATAAAACACTTACGAACTTTCAGCCTGAAAAAGTATTCAGCAATAGGTCATCGTCCCGGGGCATAAGCGGGGCGAATAGGAGTGGGCTGGCGCGAAGCCGCGAAGCGGGCGATGTGCACGGATGCACAAGTGTCGCCGGAGCCAGGGATGGCGAGAGGCGACGCTAAGAGTCCCGTCTACCCCGCATCTCATTGCCAGAAATGGTACTTTCGCGCAGGTACTCAACCGCCCGGCTGAAATCCGCATTCGGTTTAAGCTAATGCTACTGCATTACGGATTTCTTTTACATAAATAAAAACGCCGGCTCGCAGATTTTTCACGAGCATAGCAATACATTTGTCCCAGAACCATTCAGCCTTGAGCGCCTTTCGATCGCGGAGGCCAGGAAGGCCGAAGCACCCGTGAGCAAGGCACGGAGGCCGCACTCACGGGGACGGAAGGCGCACAAGGCGGGCGACGCTAAGAGTCACGTCTACCCCGCATCTCATTGTCAGAAATGGCACTTTCGCGCAGGCACTCAACCGCCCGGC
>JAGRMX010000210.1 GCA_020441025.1 Leptospiraceae bacterium | reverse complement strand
CGGTGAACAACGCATGAATCGTTCTCCTCAAAAAATCCCACAAAAATATGGCTCGACTGTTAAAGCGATTCCGTACGGTAATTTCGCCGGTTGGAGTACGGAAATTAATCTTGCCTTTTCATTACCGATGCATCAAGTAAGAAAATAATCTCAATATAGCGTAACCTCCGCGGTTGCACTACATCGGAATGACCACGGGAACTCTCAGGCTATGCAATCGCTAAAACAATACCAGCAATTAATCACCGAGCAGGTGAATCAAACCATGCGTAAAGCCGGTTTCTGGGCGGCTCTGCTGGGCTTTCTTTGCGCCACGCTCCTGCTGGGCATCGTATACAGCGGACTCATGCAACACATGGAAATTCCGGCCTACTGGGCGCTGTTTTGCGGCCTGTATTCGCTGGTGCTGTATGGCATGGCGCGTACCGGTCGCTTGAAGGGAATTTTGCAGTACATCATTTATCTACCGTTCGTCAGTCTGCCGGGGATTGTGTTGCTTTTATCGCATTTATATCTACCCGCCGGTTCCGCCACCTATCTGAACGGCCCGCCCATCTATCTGTATTTTTTTGTCATATTTATGAGCGGGTTTTTCTTCAGTCGCCTGCTGTCCATTCTGGCGGGCTTACTGGCCGGTGCGCAATACTTTATCTTTTATTTACTGGCCAGCGATCACATCGCCACCATCACCGCTGCGGACGAACTGGTGCAACAGGATTTAACCAGTCCCGAAATTTATTTCTTCCGGGCGTTGATGATCGTCGCCGCCGGGCCCATCACGGCCGTACTTTCGGAGAATTCCAAAAAGCTGATGCTCAAAATGTTAAATGAACAGGAGGAGAAGAGCGCCATCGATCGTCTGTTCGGCCAGTTCGTGAGCAACGAAGTAAAGAATAAAATCATCAGTGAGAAACGCGATTTAATCGGTAACCGCAAGCAGGTTGTGGTTTTGTTTTCCGACATCCGCTCGTTTTCCACGTTCAGCGAAGGCAAAGATCCGGAAGCGATTGTCGGTCAGTTAAACGAATACTTTGACCGCATGGTCGAGTGCGTGGTCAATGAAGGCGGCACGGTGGATAAGTTTATCGGCGATGCGATTATGGTGGTATTCGGCGGGTTGCTGGAACTGGAACGTCCCTGCGATAACGCTTTGCGAGCGGCCTTGAATATGCGCGCTCAACTGAATCAATTAAATGCGGAATGGCGAACCCGGGGGCTGCCGGTATTCGAAGCCGGCATCGGCTTGCATTTTGGTGAGGTGCTGGAAGGCACCATCGGCAGTAAGGATCGTAAAGAATTTACGGTAATCGGAGACACGGTAAATACCGCCGCCCGGCTGGAAGGCGTTACCAAAGAATACCAGCGATCGATAGTACTCTCGGACAGCGTATACGCCGGACTGTCTTCGGACTTACAGGCGCGCTGTGAAAGTCTGGGCGAAACCAGAGTGAAAGGCAAACAGACGGCCGTCCGAATCTATGGCGCGGCGGCCTGACGATCTCAGCACAAAAATGAATCGTCTGTATCAACCGGTAGCGCCCAGGCCCATGGCAATCCCTTCTATGGAAGAAACCACCGCTTCCCGTGCAGTTTCCAACGCTTCCGCTCCGCCCTCCGATTCGCTTTCCGCCAGTGTACGATAGCGGCGTAGCAATCGCACCTGCAGGCGACCCAGCGCATCTACCCACGGCTGCTTCAGTTTTTGAGAAGCCAGCAATATCGGATACCCGGTCTGAAAAAAGCCTTCGATTGTGCAATTTAAATCCACTCCGAGGCGCTGACAGCACTCTTGCCACTCGTTGTGAATATGATCGTACACCATGTGAGCCGCTTCGGCTTCCCGGGCCAGATCGCGGTACAGTGCGGCCATTTCCATATCACTGCGCGCGAGCGCCAGCGCGCTGTTTTCCAGAATGGCGCGAAAAAATTTCCATTCCATAAACATCTGTCGAACAAAAGTTAAGTCGCGTTCTTGAATCAACCGCGTTAATCCGGCGCCCAGACCGAACCATCCCGGAATAAACTGACGCGATTGAAACCAGCGAAAGACCCACGGGATGGCGCGCAGATCGGCAATGGTACGCATGGCCCGACGTCTAACCGGACGAGAGCCGATCTTGACCAGCTCCACTTCGCGCGGTGTACATTCTTCGAAATACGCAACCAGATGCGGATTCGTATGCACCAGCGCTTTATAAGCGGCGCCTGAAGCGTCGGAAAGCAACTCCGCCGCTTGCAAATACTGCGCCGAAGGTTCCGGATCGGGCAACGCGTTTTTTTCGATGGCGGCACTGAGTATAGTTTCCAGGTGCATGCGCGCCACCTCGCGAGTCACGTAATAACGCGAGAGCACCTCACCCTGCTCGGTTAAATCGTAGCCATACCGGATGGCACGCGGCGGCAGTGAATCGGCCACATGTCGACTGGAAGCACCACCGCGTCCGATACTGCCTCCGCGACCGTAAAAGAAGCGCGCGGATACCCGGTATTCATCGGCAACCGCCAGTAATCGCCGTTGGGCCTGATAGATAGACCAGTTGCTGGCGAAGTAGCCGCCGTCCTTGTTGCTGTCCGAGAATCCGAGCATCATCAACTGCTGTCGATCGCGAGCTTTTAATTGGGCCTGGTAAGCGACATTATCCAGAACCGTCCGCATGATATCTTCGGCGGCCTGCAAATCGCCCACAGTTTCGAATAACGGAACAATATTCAAAGAACAGCTCCAGTCTCCGTTTAACTTTTGATAAAAGATTCCGGTACACTTTAACAATAGTAACGCATGCAATACGTCTTCCACACAGGACGTCATGGTCAGTATGAGATTCGTGGTGCAGTTCTGACCGGCATACATCTGGGCGTAGCGCGCCGCTTCCAGCATGCTGTAAATGCGATGCACGAAATCATAGTCTTCTCGGGAATGAAAGAATCGAGAAGCGTCGCTGGACTGACTGAAAGGCGGCGTGGAAATGAGACGCCGATGATCCACGCGCCGGGGATTCAGAATCTCCGCGGTTAATAATTGGATGTACGACTGACGATCCATGGAACCGTTTTCCCCCGCATCGGCCGGGTCCACATCATGGCCGGCGGCTCGCAGGGCCAGACGAGCGGCGCGACCGATATGCACGCTGTCTTCGCGCAAATCCAACGAGGCCAGGTGGAACCCGAACATGCGTAAGCGTACATCCAGGGGTTGGATATACTCGCGCACGGTGGCGTGAAATCCGTTTTGCTTCAATACGCGTGACAGAATTTCCAGATCGGCCAGAGTCTCATCCGGTAAATAATACTGAAAAGCATCGGCGCGTTTGTTGGGCACCTGTTCAAATCGACGCCGACGTGCTCCTTCTATCTTGAGGCGCATTATTTCCAGTTTTAATCGAAATGGTTCCTGGTTCTTGAATTGTTCCATGCGATGCGTATCCAGACCCACTTCCCGCATGTCCCTTAAGTCCTGTTCAATCGATTCTAAGAGTTCCTGCGCCTGTAAATCGGATGAAAGCGCGAAGCTCAAGGCCGGCGCCGCGTCCGCCAGTCTATCGGCGAATAGATCCAGTGCCGCATTGCGTTGCAATTCAATCGCCCGGCGGTACACGTCCGCGTTCACAAACGGATTGCCGTCCATGTCGCCGCCTACCCAACTGCCGAAGTTGAACGCAATCGTTTCGCTCAACTGCAAAGTAGCACCATATATTTGCTGATACTCGGCCTGTAACCGGGTCAGAATTTCCGGCGCTTCGTGATAGATGGCATTGCGAAAATAACCGATCACCTGACGCACTTCATCCAGCACCTCCGGTTTCTCCCAACGCTCAAAGCGCGTGGCACTCTTCACCAGAAAGCGCTCACGAAGGGCGTTCACCAGTCGCGCAAATGCGGCCTCATCCGCCACCGGTTCATGCAGGCGGCGGATTAACGCGAAAACCTCTCGACGAGCACCCAGTACTATGCTTCGGAAGATATTGGTCGGGTGGGCCGTGGCCACCAATCGGATGTGCATTTTTTTGAGGATTTCATCCAGCTCCTGCGCGGTGACTCCTTGCTCTTGCAGAGACATCAGCGTTCGGCCCAAACCCAGACCGGATTGTTCAAAACGTCGACTCTGATGGTACGCCTCGGCCAATCCGAGAATAGAAAGGACCATGCGAAACGTTGCGGTAATGGTTTTTAAATGCGAGATGTCTTCCGGAGCAGTGTCTCCCGGTAGGACGTCGTCCTGAGTACCGTGCTCATTCCCGGCACCGGGAGCAGTGCTGATGTCCTGTATGATATGAGCGACAAAATCCGGGCCGTATCGCTCGCGCAGAATATCCAGAATCAAGATTACTATAAACCGAACGGAGCGGGCAAGTTCCGGATGTATTGCCCTGGCTTGATTTTCAGGGAAGCGATAGCCGGGAAAGGTTTGTTCCAATCGTTCCGTCCACTGAGTTAACAGGCTCTCTGAATTCATACTCATCCCATTCTGTTTTGCTTTGCGCCGTGGTGAAATCGAATTATTTCACACACAGGCATAATTACCGACATCTCAGACACAAAATTTATCAGCATATTCACCGAATGACAATCAAATATTTGCGCATCACTCATGAAAAGCTGTGGATTGTATTAACCATAAATATAAGCTAACCGAACGAGCCGCAGGAGATCATTCGTGAAAGCAGAACAAAAGGGGCCAACCGTAGTACGCCGATTATATGAGCGCATTGCACGCATACAATTCGGCGGTCCGTTAATTCACGAGGAGTATCGTGCCGAATTATTGATCGGTAAAATACGCATCGGCCTGTTTTTGTTCTTTTTATTCGATCATACTGCCGCTGTGCTCCTGCTGGGTGACGAGAATACCAATTCCATCCTCACATCCCTGGCGGGACTGGTATATGCCGTACTGGTTTTCATAGACATCAGGCAATTCAGAAAGCCGCCATTCAATCGTTATTACTCACGGCTCGTGAAATATATGTACATCACGCTGGATGCCGCCGCTTATACTTATCTGGTAGCCGCTCTGGCGCAGGGCATTACAGGAACACAGTTTGATTTATCCATACAATCCGCATTACCGCTGGCCATGTTTGTGCTGGGCGTCATATTATTATTCATCGGTATATTGAGATTCAGCTGGGTGTCCTGTATGTACACCGGGGCGGCATATCTTTGCGCCGCATTCATTGTTCAGTATTACACTTTGAATTATAAGGACACCGGTCAGATGTTTCATCCGGATGGTAATATCCGCGTGTCCCAGTTAGTGTTGATTTACGGAATAGTATTGAGTTCCGCATTCGCGTCATTGGTTTCACAACGTTTACGAGCCATCGTCACAAAAAGCAAGCGGCAGGAAGAGCTGGAACGTTTTTTGCCCGATGTGGTGGCCCGCCAGATTGTCAGCGGCCAGACGGATTTAAACACCGGGGGGCTACGCAGCACCGCCACCATTTTGTTTTCTGACATTCGAAACTTTACAACCATGGCGGAAGAAGAATCACCGGAAGAAGTGCTGGCATTTTTGAACTCATACTTCAACGACATGATCGATATAATCTTTCATTATAATGGTACCCTGGATAAAATCATCGGCGACGGCATCATGGCCATCTACGGCGCACCGATTCGCCAACCGGACGCACCGGCCAATGCGGTCCGCACGGCCATCGATATGATTCACAAGTTGAATGATTTTAACGCCCTGCGAGTTCTGCAGAATAAAGCTCCCATTCAGATTGGTATTGGAATTCACACCGGTGACGTTATTCTCGGGAATGTGGGCTCGGATAAACGCATGGACTTCACCGCCATCGGCGACACGGTCAATACCGCCGCCCGCCTGGAAGCCCTCACCCGGGAGAAGAACACGCCCATTCTGATCTCCTCCAGCACCCGCCGGCAGTTAAACGGAGATTTTCAATTTCAAAATCTGGGAATGGTTTCGCTGAAAGGCAAGAAAACCATGTTAGAAGTTTTTTCGGTATCGGGCAACGATTCGGTTTAGACCCGAGAGCGGTAGACTCTTTTTCAGTTTTTGAAAACCGCATCAGCGCACCAATCGTTCGGGGTCACGGGCCGATCCAAACCAGACTCCCATAGATCGACGCTCACGTCCCGCCCTGGCGACACTGTGAGGCATGTAAACGGATAGAAATAAAGCCAGCGTACCGCCTTCCGGGATCACTCGCACCGATTGAGATTCAGCGGACCATCCAGGAAACAATGCTCTGTTTTTTTTCGCGGGAGGAAAGATGCATAATTCACCACCATCCGATATTTGCCAACCA
>JAGRMX010000020.1 GCA_020441025.1 Leptospiraceae bacterium | reverse complement strand
TTCATTCGGCGGACGCATTATCACAACCGCCCATTCTGGAAATCTATCCTGCGGCGAAAATGTTCGGTCGCATGACGACCGATGACGGATTCAGCACCGCCGCTTTACAGGGCACCACCATGGAAATGTCCATGCAGGCCAATCGCGAACGCAACGGAAACATTAAACTGGATGTCAGCATTGAGAAGAAAAAATACGTACCGCCCTATCGTAACATGGTGGTACATCTGCCCGCCGAGTATCGCAGCGTAAGTTATCGCAATAAGAAAGAAGAGTGCAGCGGCATACAACTGGCGGCCGAAGATCGTACTTATTCCGTAAGTCGATTTGAACTGCCCTTTCAGAATATCAAAGCCGAGTTCGAATTCCGCCCCGCGTTTCGGGTGTGATGCAATTCCAAGGGTAAATTTGAAAGCGATTTATTGCTCAGGCGTAATCGGTTGCCGAATCAAATGATCATTTATACGGTAAGCACGACCGATTGCCGGCTCAAACCCGGCTTTTTTTAATTTCGGTAATCAGTTCGTTGATCTGGCGCACGCGTTGCAGCGCACGAACGGATAAATGCGGAAAGCGACGGGCCACATCGCGATACAAAACCTGCACCTGGGATAAATTTCCAATGTACTCTTTTATCCAGCTGCCTCGAAATTTTCCATTGCGCCGTTCGAAACTCTCCACTACGGCGCGTAACTTATCTTCCGCCCGGGCATAGAACTCGCGGGACGCATCATGAGGGTGACGACCGCCATGAAAGGCGTCCGGACGTACGCGATAGATGGGCTCGGTCCGGGCCGGACCGCGACGGTGCGCATGTACGCGATCGCCATATACCGGTTCTTCCTCTTCTTCCGCATCGGCGTACAGAAAATCCGCCAGGTTACGCCATAAGTTGCCCAGCGGGCCTTCCTGCTCAAACGGATTGCCGCCCGGAAAAGGACGATCATTGAGGGGCTCACCCCGATCAAAGGCGGCTTTGCGTTCCCGAAAAATTTCATCAAAAATGCGTTTACCCGCGTGCCGTCCGGAACTGTAGGCCGCGCCCGGTCGGGGATGATAGGCCGTACCATTACGGCTCTGAGGCGGAGCTTGTTTGGTATACACACGGTAGCCACCCTCTTCATAGGCCGGTCGGGCGGGTACGCCTTTCTTGAAAGCGGAATAGGCCTCGATCAGCAGTTGGGCCCGGGCGGCATCCTGGGGTGTATCGGCAGTGTCAGGATGGTACTTCTTGATCCGCGACCGGAATGCCTTTTTAACATCGTCCGCCGAATCTCCGGCTCGCACCCCGAGGATGGAGCAATATTTTTCGAAGTTATCCATTAGAAGTCATAGCTTTATGATGATTTCTTGAACCGGGGCGGCCGTTTTTGTCGTCACCGCATCCCGAATTCTCCGGTCTGTGGCGCTACTGTTCAGTATCGGCAGCCGACGCGTCCGGAGCATTCGCATTGGTTTTAGCCGCAGCCCGATCCGCCTTGCGGCGTCGCTGGCGAATACGCTGCTCCAGTTCCCATTCCAGATTATCATCAAAAATCTCCGGCCGTCGGACGGTGCGCTTCGGTCCCCGGCGGTCTTTTCTAACTTCGAACAATTCGCCGCCGATTTTCAGCATAATAATGTAAACGACAATCGCCACGAGCAAGAAAATGCCGCACAAAATGAAGGCGCTGAGCACCTCATCGGCCGTAATACGTACCAGCCAGTGATAGCTGCCCATGACCATCAATCCCATGGCGCTGCTGATCAGAATGGTTCCGATTACGAACAACAGAAAGGCGCGCAGCAGCAGCTCAAAGCGGTAATCCAGCTCTTCCTGTACATAACTACGGAAGGCCTGCCACCATTGACGGGGCGCCAGCAAAAAGGAAATCAGACTGTCGAATATGGGATAGTATTTCTTAACCAGATCCGGGTCCAGCCGGCCGGTGGACCCGGAATCGGGTTTTTCCGCGGACGATGAGGAGGCTGCTCGCCGCCGACCGGTTTTTTTAGAACCGGCGGAACTTTGCTTCTTTTTACGAGCCATGTAGTGAGCAGCGCTTACGGGTTTTTAACGACGACCGCGCAACATCATCCCCAGAACCAATCCGAAGCCGACACCGGTAGCAGCGGCGATTAAAGCGGCTTTTTGGGGATTCTCGTTACAATAATCGGCGATTTCATCGATGATTTCGCGTGCGCTTTCCTGATAGCCCTGAGCGCGATCGCGCAGGTCATGTAGATTCTGACGGGCGCGATGCTGGATGTCCGCCGCGTCCTTCTTCAGCTGTTTAATGCTCTCGCGCAGACGATTGTTTTCTTCATTGTGTTCGACTTCGGCTTCCATGACTCAATTCCCTCCTGGTTTCTACTATCTGTTGCCCATTCAATCAGAGCCACCGGTATCCGGCTCGCTCGAAAAGTGCGCACCGTCTATCAGTCGCACGACAACCTGTACGTATAGTGATGCCGTTAAATGTACATTTGTCCAGTTAATAATTGCCGTCCAAATTTCTGAGCCTCCTCATCCGCTACATTCAGCCTGATTTGCGCCGCACAAAAAAAGCGATCCACTCTCGCCGGTATTACGCCGATATTCAAGTTGACGCGCGCTTGTGCGCGCCGTTCCTGGCACAGAAACGCGCGAAAATGGGCGGTATTCGGGGGAATTACCGACAGTTTTCGGGCAGGTAGATTAGAAAAGCAATCTAACGGGAACTCACAGACCGCAGGGAACACCGCACAAAAATATACACGGTGATCAAGGACTACGGTCAGCATGCGAATGAGAGAAACATGGAATCATCTGAACCACGTTGCCCGGCCCCTGAAGGGATTCGGCGCCTGGTTATGGAATTATTTAGAAAATTATGTCCGTAAAAATCGCCCTCATTCTCATTCGATTCATTGAAAATCGCGTTCAACAACTGGCCCTACGACGCATGTATCCGGCATCCCGGAGTTTCCTGCGCCGAAACATGGTGCTGCTCCCGTTGCTGGCCGTCCTGTTGGCTCTGGCACCGGCTCTGTGGAATGAACTGGACTGGAGTACGCTGAGCGCCTCTATCCAGCAGCAAGACGATAGCGAGCAGGCCCGGCTCAAGCATGCGCAGGAACTGATGACCATTCGCGGCTGGCTGGACACGCTGCCGGAAGGCGCCCGGCCCGTGGGCGAGCAATTGTTTCATATGTGCACGGAAAAAAAATCCGCCGCCCGCATTGCCCGAGCGTACGGCGATTTTTCCTGGATTCTGGACCGTGCGGAACTGGAAACGGCACTGCTCAGTCGCAATTCCACTCAATTCCAGGGCGACTATTGTCGCGTGGGCAGTCGGATTGAAATTCCGGTGCCCGTATTGCGACCGATCGACAATCAGCCGCTGAACTGGAGTGTTACCGAACCGATACATGCCATCTACTTACAGGGCATGAACTTTCGACCGTCGCGCTTGCAGCGCGAGGTACGCCGGCTAAAATCGATTGGCGCCAATGGCGTGGTCTTCGATGTGAAAGACATTATCGGCGTGGTCAACTACCGTTCCGGCGTGGCCGAGGTGGAACAATTACGCCGACATGCGCCGCCCATTTCCAACCTGCCGCGCACCATTCATTTCCTGCACGAACAGGGCATTTATGTAATTGCCCGAATGGCATTGTTTCAGGATGAAAACCTGGCCATTCGGCGACCGGACCTGGCTATCAAAGACGGCGGCGCGCCCGATGGAATCCTGCTGGTGAAAGGTAAGCCACTCTGGGTCGACCCGGGCCGTGAAGAAGTTCAGCAGTATAATTTAAAAATCGTACAGGAACTGGTCGACATGGGCGTGGATGAAATCCAATTCGATTACGTACGTTATCCCGCCGAGGGCGATCTCTCAAAAGTTACCTATTACAAACTCCAGAATCCCGCACAGAAAACGGATAATCTGGTCCGCTTTTTAAGCCGGGCGCGTGAAATTGTGCACGGTAGTAATGTAAAAACCAGCATTGATATTTTCGGAATTGTGGCCTGGGGCGAAGAAGTTGATATCCGCGCCACCGGTCAGCGCATTGAACGTCTGGCCCAACATGTGGATATTATTTCACCCATGCTGTACCCTTCGCATTTCTCTTTTGGTTTCGACGGCTTTGACAATCCCGCCGACCAGGGTTACCATTTTTACTACGAAGGCGTGAAGCGCATTCTGGCCAAAACCGATTCGCAGATTGTTGTGCGTCCATGGTTACAGGCTTTTCGTTGGCGTGTGAAGAATTATGATGAGAATTACATCATAAAACAGATCCTGGGTAGCGACGCCGGTGGCGGTCGTGGTTGGATGATGTGGAATGCCGGCAATGATTATGAAATTGTTTACCGGGCGCTACGCAATCGACCGATTCCGGCGACTCCCGATAGTCAACCCGCTCGGGATGTGGCCACGGACGGCGACGGTGTAACTCTGGGCGATTGATTAACATTGTAACTGTGCGATAACTCTGTCGGGCTTAAATTTGCTTATGGACGCCATAACGGCGCGCTTTATACCGGTTTCATTATGGATCCGGTCGATCCGATTCAAAAATTCCAACAGCAGTTCGGAACACCCGCTCCTTTTTTTCAGCCCATTGTGAGCGTGGCGGATGGCCTGATTTACAGCTACGAAGTCCTGGGACGCGGCATACGTGACGGCCAGGTAAGCAGCCTCGGTCCGTTTTTTTTAAATGATGACATCGATCTCGATGAACGCATGCTCATTGATCGCATCATTCGGGAAAAGGCCATTCATCGCATCGCGGCCATACCCGGAGCCGATCGATTGTTCATCAACATTCATCCGGCCTGGATCTTTAATTTTCAGAATTCGGCCGAGGAGTTTCCCAGCATTCGCATGTTGCGTGAAGCCGGATTGCACGGCGACCATCTGACTATTGAAATTACCGAACAAACCATTCATCTGGCCGACTTCGATCGCCTCAATCGACTCATCGATCGCTATCGCGAACAGAATATAAAAATCGCGGTGGATGATTTCAGTTATCCGGATTTCGACCGATTGATCAGCATCAAACCGGACTTTGTTAAGCTGGATATTCGCTTATTCAAGAAGGGCGTGGAAAGCGAAGACTATCGCAAGTTGATCGAATACATAGCCAGCTTCTCTCTGGAGCTGGGTATTTCGGTCGTATTTGAAGGAGTGGAGAATCTGTCCGAACTGGAACTGGCTATTGAATGTGGCGGAAATTATATTCAGGGCTTTTTTCTCTCGGAACCGATTGCCGAACCGCGCGATGACCGCTCCCGTTATCGCGACACCATCCAACTGGGATTGAATAATGTTTATTACCGGCAGATTAACGATCTGCAAAACATTATGAAAATCGAAAAGAACATGAATCGCTATCTGACTCTGGTGTTGGAGCGAGAGCAGGTTTTTCAATCCGCGAATCTGGACGATGGAATCACGCGCATTCTGGATTTCGTTCCACCGCAATGCTTTCGACTGTTTGTATGTGACGCGGCGGGTGTGCAACGTTCATCCAATTTTGTACGCGATCGGGATGCGGATTCGTTTCAAATTCAACCCGAGTATCGCGGTTACAACTGGTGCTGGCGGCCGTACTTTCTGAATAACCTGGTGCGTATGCGCGAGTATCACCAGGGCGTGGTTTCTGAAAAATACATCGACGTGGAAACCCGCCATTACACGCTTACGTATTCCCACCCCATCTCCGAAGATTTGTTTTTGTTTCTCGATTTTTTTTCCAATACTTAGCTCGCCCGGCTTGCGCGCTTTTAAAAACAGTTTTCCGGCGAGAAATCTACAACCTGCGCGCAAATACAGTCTCGCTATGGATGCGCGTGGGTGATATAGGTGCTTGTGTGGGGGGATTAAATTCGGTGTTTTTATATTCCTTGCGATTGGCTGGCGCAATATTTGCAATATTAGTACTATAATATGGGGCTGCCCAACCCCTCCCCCTACTTACATTATAGCACGCCCCTGTGACATGAAATTCACCGAAACGGAATCGCCAGGAATGGACGCCGACAGAATAATGGCCTTGGTTCCGTTTAGAATGCACTTGAAATACTTCGAGTAAGGCCTTGTCGATTTATACGATTTAGTTGAGCAATAACGAATCAAATTGCTGAATAATCAAATTAAAACTGCTCGGGCAGATCTTTCCAACCGTCAATTATCAGCTGCTGCAAAAATATACCCAATTCCACATGATTCCTTTTCCATTCCGTCGATCCCTGCGGACCGACCGTGTTAGTTATAGCGAGAAAGCAACCCATGGGAATGGAAAATTTTTCACAAAACGCCGCTACCGCATACGCTTCCAGATTCTCCATGACCAATCGATTTTGAAATCGGGGTACATTCAGATCCACCGGAATGGAATCGCCGGTAATTGAGTTGGTCGAATTGCAAACCGGACCGGCGTAAGTTGTAGTCTCTAATAAAAACACACAATCTTTTCGCCCCGATACGTTTCGAATCATTTGAGAGCTGAAAATCCCCGGACGCACCGTTATAGAGTTGCACATAATGTCCGGAATAGATGCTCGACCCAACTGAACTGCCAGATCTATCTGTGTAAAATATTGCGGGCCGGCTATTAGCGGGCGTTGTAATGAAGGCACGTCGGTGGAATTTGGATAAATACCGGCCGAGCCGATCAGTACAATCTCCTCTGGAAATCCGAATTCAAAGCAACGCTTCGCCAATGTCAGTACGGCGGTCGTGCCTCCCACACCGATACTGAATACGCGCACCGTGCTTTCAGTTGCACGCGATTGTCCGTCCAGTCGTATTCTACTCCCGTCCATTCGGGATTTTAACAGCTCGATTTCGGGATCGAAAGCGCCCATAATCCAGACTTCCCGAATTTGGTTGCCAGCGCTCATTGAATTCACAGGATTGCATTATGCGATCATTCCGGGTATATCTTTTTTCCCTGTTTATGATTCTGTCGGTATTGCCGGTAATGACCGGCTGCGATGGCAAACCCGATTCAGTCCTTTGCGGCCAGTATTATCGACATTTGCTGGATGTACAGCGTCAGGGACCGCGAGCGCTGCTGCTGGCCAGTCAAACCTCGCAGGGTAAAACCGCCATTGTAACCGCCTGTATGGAAATGAGCGCCTTTCAGGTGGAGTGCGCTCTGCAAGCCGGTTCGCTGGAACAGATGGCCGCCTGTGAATCAGCCGAGCCGGAATCGCTTATGGATCGTATTCCCTGGCCCGAGCAACAAAATCCCTGAAGTCAGGCGATTGGAATAAAAACCGTCAGAGATTGGGTTTCACATTTTGTTCATAAAATTTAATTTTATGAGCGAAGACTTCGGGAACACATCCCTGGCCAAAATGCACCGGGTCGATGAAACGTTGACAGCGCAGCTCACTCGACTTGCTTAAATCCAGCACATAACCACCGCGACGTTCAATTTGATTCATCATACGTTGCCAGGTTTGCGCCGGTACATACTGCCGGAGCGCGTGCTGCCATAACGGATGCGTGGGTGGCACCCAGAAGACCACGGGTATATTACGCTGCTTGCACTCATTAATTATCAGGTAGACGTACTCTTCCAGCACCGGATCGATTTGATAATTCTTGAGCATAACCGGCGTGGAGTTTTGCACAACCAACACGTAGTAACCCAATTCCTGACCCGATTCTGATCCCACCTGAGTGCCCTGCATAACATCCACGTTTTCGGGCCTGTGATTTACATGCTGATTTGTTTCCGATACGAGTTTATCAAAGAAGGAAAAATCGACGCTGGAAGAACCGATTCGAAAGCGTGACAGTGCGAATACCCGCGAACCGATTATCGTTCGCACATGTTCCCAGGGCATTTCCCCGATGTGCTCCAGCGCGAATCGCAATGGCACTCCGAACTTCAGTTCCGTGGGAAACCATAACGTCCGCGAAGTCAATCCCACCGGACTGATTTCAATAAACACGACTTCAGGTTGCGCGCCATGTTCCAGCCACTGCGTTAAACGCACATAGGCGGTCATGATAGAACTACCCGGGAAAGCCGAATTCACCACTTCCCACTGTCGCGCGCGATCCTTTTGCTCTCGATCTAAGTACTCACTGCGCTCAATCTGTCCGGGCGTCGGTGATAGATAATAAGGTAGCGAACGTGAAGAACCGAAATTCATGGAAATGTGCCGACCTTCCTGCCGGGCTCGATCGATCATCTCATCCTGCGTGAAGCTATAGTTCATAGCATGGCTGAAAAAATGCGAAGAACCCGAAAAAGTGCAACACTGTTGAAACCAGGGCAGGAGCGCGATCTTATCGACGGCGAAGAGTAGCAGCGCCAGCAAGACCGGCAGAAAGACTTTTAAATTTCGTTGCTTCATAATCAAAATTGAAAATACACGAATGGTAAATCGCCGCCGGCCTTCCAGCTACTCAAGAACAGCATTCCCAGGGCTCCCAGGGGCGCCCAGACCGGCGCATAACGCCGCGCAATCGCCTGCCAATCCATACCCGGGAAATAATCATTGTACTCTACCCAGTGCAAAAACAAAAATAACACAATCACCAGCGCATGCTGACTGGTGAGTCCATAGCGCGCTCCTTCCGGATTGGGCACGAATACGCCTTTAAGTATACCCTGAACCAGCGTGGCGTCCACACCGGCATAGAAAAACAACGCAGCAAACCACATGAGCATCATCATTAATACCCACTTAAATACGTTATAAACGCTGCGGCGTCGGTAATCCGATGTAATCTCTCCATCACGCCGTCCCCAGCCGGCCGGTTCCCAGCCGGTGCGCCGATACATATAACGTTCCAGGCTCAACAATAAACCATGCACGGAACCCCACACCGCAAAGCCCCAGCCGGCGCCATGCCAGACACCGCCCAGAAAAAAAGTGAGGAATAAGTTTACATAGGTGCGCTTTTCGCCGCTGCGGCTGCCACCCAACCCGATGTACAGATAATCACGCAACCAGGTGGAAAGTGAAATATGCCAGCGACGCCAGTGTTCCTGAAACGAGAGCGCGAACCAGGGACCACGAAAGTTTATGGGCAGGTCGTAGCCCAAAAAGAGAGCCGAACCTCGCGCAAAATCCGTATAAGCCGAGAAATCGCAATACACCTGAATCATAAAAAAGAATCCGGCTACGGCAACAAAGGAATTCGCATATGTCGATGGATTATGCAATACAGTGATGACCATCTCGGCCAGAAAATCGGCTATAAATACTTTCTTGATTATACCGGAAGCGATCAATCCCAGTCCGCGGGTTACATCCACACGCTCCGGATCCTTTTGTTGGTCCAGTTGGGGTAATAGTTGATCGTGCCGTACGATCGGACCGGCGATCAGTTGCGGAAAAAAACAGATGAACAGAGCGAAATTCCAGGCGGAGGTCGTCTTGCTCAGTTGACCACGATACGCATCGACATGCAATGCGATGATTTGAAACGTATAGAAGCTGATGGCCAGCGGGAGAATGATTTCGGGGATGAAGTCCGATTCTTTATTCGCGATGGCGCTCAAGAATGCGCTATCTACAAACTGTAAAAGATTATCAAGAGCGAAATAGAAATACTTAAACAATGCCAGATTGATCAGATTAATAACAATGGCCAGCACCAGAAAGCGGCGGGATTGCCGATGCACAATGGGCTGAAATAGCACATAATTGATCAGAATGACCGCGGCAAAATGAATCAGAAAGGCAAAAGACCAGGACAGATAAAAAAAGGCCGATGCGAGCAACAGGAAATATTTACGCCAGTTGTGCGGGAGAATCCAGTATATCAGAACTGTGAGTGTTAAAAAAACGAAATATTCTATACTGTTGAATAACATTGTTTGTATTTATATGTTTCTATCTGTGCAATACGGAAGTCCGTCCGCTTTAAAAAGCAGTTAGAGCGGCGCGCATAAAACTGGTAACCGGCGCCTGTTCGCGGGTATCTTCCAGACTTTCGCGCAACTCACGCACCACCGTTTGCGCATCGGTCACCAACGTATTCGCATTGCGGTGCAGTTCGTCGTTGTTCACCAGCTGCCCCAGGGTGCCGTCACCTTCATTGATTTTGCGCGTGATTTCTTTTACGTTTTCGATGGTCTGTTTCACATTAGAACGATTCTCGCTGATCATTTCGGCAATACCCGCAACCGGATCGCCTGCGGTTTCTCCTTCCAACTGCACGAACTGTTCATCACCGCGATGCGCCAGCATATAATCCAGAGCATCCTGTCCGGTATCGGATAATTCGGCCACGGAAGGCGCCAGCACATTCACTTCCGCCGCGCGCTGCCCGCCGGCGTCCGGCAAAGCACTGCCCGGGTTGATGGCGACAACCTTGCCGGAGAGGATGGATTCGTTTTTAATGGCCACCCGGTAGTTCTCATAAAAAACCACGTCTTTCTTTACTTCTACCGTTATGGCCACTCGCTGACCGACCCGTTCCGGATCATCCGATTCCAGGATTTCATTGCCGGCATTTACCGGAACCAGTTCCACTTTCTCCACCGTACCGGAAGGCACACCCAGTACGGTCACGCTGGACCCTTCCCGAATACCTTCCGCATTATCAAAAAAAAGAACCATCTGTCGGCCGCGGGACGCAAAGGGACCGCTCTCGGAAACGATCGTAAAATAGCCCACCAACGACAACGCCCCGAAGAACAGCAACCCGACCATGAAATTCTGTAGCCAATTCATATGATTCTTTCCGAGGTTGTGCGCATAATAAGGACGCGCCCGGCGATCAACACCGTCCGAACTCCGCCCATACCAATCGCCTGCCCTCTTTCTCCTCTGTGATACGCATACAGATCAATTCTTTTTCCCGGCGGCTCCGTTTTCCTGCGATTTCTTTTTCTGGGTGGGATCTTCCGCGTCCAGCACCATGGGACCACGGGCTCGACCATTTATAAATTGCTGCACAATTTCACTGTCGGCGGCGCGGATTTCGTTCGGAGTTCCGACAAATTCCACCCGTCCCTGATATAAGAAAGTAATCCGGTCGGCGATGTAATAGGCCGAGTTCATATCGTGGGTCACCACAATCTGGGTGACGCCCAGTTCATCCTGCATGCGGCGCACCAATTCGTTGATCACCTGACTCATCACCGGGTCCAGACCGGAGGTCGGTTCATCATACAGCAGCAGTTCGGGATTGGTGGTCAGAGCCCGGGCTAATCCGACCCGTTTTTTCATACCACCGGAAATGTTACCGGGCAACAGGTTACGGGCCGGCCACAACCCCAGCAAACGCAGTTTATCGGTAACAATGCGGTCCACATCCGTATCGTTCATCCGATGCAGTTCGCGCAAGGGCAGCGCCACGTTTTCATACACCGTCAGCCAGTTGATCAGCGCCCCACTCTGGAACAGAACGCCCATACGCGAACGCAATTCCGCCTTTTTGCGGGAGGATGTACCGTTCATTTTTTCTTTATCGATGTAAACATCGCCTTCATCCGGTTCAAGCAATCCGATTACATGTCGAATGGTCACCGACTTACCGGTACCCGATCCGCCCAGAATCACCATGGTTTCGCCCCGACGCACGGTGATGTCCACGCCCTTAAGAATCTCCCGGGCACCGAATGCTTTCCGAACACCCCGCAACTGGACTATATAATCTTCATCGTTCATGAATTAAATCAATCCGCCTATCAGTACGAGCATGGCATCCAGAAAGTCCACCGCCGCTCTGGTTTCCCTGAGATCCTCCGAACCTTCGCGCAATTCCTGAGTTAGAATGATCACATCTTTCATGAATTCATTAGAACCGGCGTAAACATCGGGTCGATTCAACAGACCGGCCACGGCGCCGTTACCTTGATTCAACTTTTGCGTGATATCTTTCAAGTTTGAAGTGATTTGATGAATGGGAGTGCGATTCTCATTGATTACACTGGCGATCATGAATATCGGATCGTTAAAATTGCTGGCCGCCAGTAACTCTCGTTCGGGACCATGCGGCAATTCGCCCGTACGACGAAAATGCAGCTCTTCTTCCATACTGAGTGATATATGATTCAAGGGCCGCAGGAGATACGGCTCTCCTTGCTCCCGGGCCCGCAACAAAGCGCGTTCCTCGGCCGAATACCGTATGCGACCGGAAACGCCCGGAATTAAGTTTAATTGCGTCGGCGTTATTCCCCGGGCCCGCTTCGCTTCCAATTTATCATGTCTACGCATGAAAGTCGGAACGGCGTTGCCGGGTTCAATTTCAATCACCTTGGCCGAGAGCACGGTCTGATAGCGCGTGATGATGCGATAGTTCGGATAAAACTGAAAACCCCTTTTTAAATAGAGTATGGCAATCACGGTCTGCCCGTGACTGCGCGTGTTTTCCTCGGACCAACTACGCGGCCAACCCCGTTCGTCCAGCGTCATGTAGTACAACGCGCCGACCGCGCCCATCTGCACACCCTGCACGAAAATCTTCGTACCGGGACGCATGCCCTCGGCGGTTAACAATCGCACCGGAATGCGCACGGTGCCCTCATCATCAAACTCCTGGGTATCGATGATCGTATAATAACCGATCAACCCCAGGCCGACAAAGAAGAGCAGCCCCGTGATGGGATGGATATGCTTTTTTATAAAGGACAGCATGGTATTTGCTTCTATGATTGCATATGATTAAAATCGAAGCTTATGCCTCCCTCGTATCAACGATAGAAAATCGTCGTAATAAAATACCCGAAAATCAGAACGAATAGAAACGAATGCACCACCGCCTTACGCACCGCAATCCCGACACCGATGGCGCCACCCCGGGCGCTCAATCCCTGGTGACAGGCGATGGTGGCAATGGTTATACCGAATATCCAGGCCTTGAATTCCCCCACCCAGATATCTTTTAAGCCGGATTCACTCTTCAAAACTTCCAGCACCAGCGTATAGTATTTGGGCAATTCCACACCCAGTTGGGTATTGGCCACCAGGCCGCCGCCCAACACACCCAGCAGGGAAGCATAAGCTGAAAGCACCGGCACCATAATACTGAATCCCACAATGCGCGGCAAGACCAGGTAACGCACCGGATCGATGGACATAACTTCGAGAGCGTCGATTTCTTCCGATACGGTCATGGTGCCGATTTCAGCCGCCATGGCCGATCCCACCGCCGCCGCCAGAATCAGGGCGGTCATAAAGGGCGCCATTTCACGGGTAAGGGTTACGACTATAACCTGTCCGATCAAATCTTCCTGACCGAAATCTTTGAGCGCCAGTCCGGTTTGCAGCGAGATGATCATACCGGTGAACGAGGCCACAATACTCACCACGAATAGACTCTTATAACCCGCCACGTACATCTGTCGCAACGTTTCGGCGCGCTTAAACCAGAGCCAGGGAGAGACCAGCATGGTGCGTATCAACAACAGCAACGCCTCGCCGGTACCGGCCAGCAGGTTGGTCACCAGTTTGAATCCGTTAAACAGTGCTTTCATATGTCCAGCCAGAGCAATTGCAGCGTATTATAGGCATCGCCGCCGTCGGACGGATAATCCCGACGCCACCCCAGAAAGCCACCCAGAAAATTCACATTCCAATAATCGGGCGTATTATGGTATTCGAAGCCGATTAAGAAGTGATGTTCTTCCGATTTATTCCAGTAGCGTGAATACAGACGTAACATGGTCGCAAAGTAGCGATCGCCGTTTTCGTACAGGTTGTTTTCCAAAAGCGCGTAGTACGTACCCCAATTGCGTTCAAAATGATCGGAACGCAAAGGCCACAATGCCAGACTGCGAAACTCGTAACGACCGGCGTCGGATTCGATATAATGAAACAGCGGCCATATCTTTAAATAAGATTCGGATTCTTTTTCACGTCGGTAATAACGCTTATCATTCCAGTAGAATGGAATCACAATGTCATAATCGGATACGACTACGGATGAATGCGTCTTCAGATTCACATACAGGGGCGTTATAAACGTCGCTTCTTTGTAATAGGGATTGCCCTCCACCGGTTCATATCCGGGGAAATGATCGTCACCTTCTTCCGCCAGCCGCTCTTGTTCATCGTCCGTGCCCCGGATACGATCTTCATCCGCCCCGTCGACCGACTCCGGCTCGGTGCCAAAACGATACTTGCCATAAAAGGGAAAGATAATATGCCGATAAATGGTCGGATCTTCATTGTAGCCGTACTGATACAAAAACCAGAAGGCGTTCATTTGAAAAGAATTGCGCGCGTCGTCTCCGCCCCAGGCGACGAAACCTCCCAGAAACGGCAGCCACAAAAAAGTATGCGCGTATAGATTGCCGTCATCCGACCACTTGCGCCCATAGAACGGAAAAGAGAAAAAATAGTGGCGCGGCTCGACTTTATCCAGGCCTTCCGATCCCCATTGAAAAAAAGGCCATAGCACGGTTTTGCGTTCATACTTACCGAAGTGCTTCTTGCTGGAATACAACGGAAACACGCGGAAGTCATTGCGGGTAGGACTGCCGCCCCACATGATCAACGGCCACAGAATACCATAGGCGCGATAATCGCGATGAGCCCAGGTGGCGTATACCGGAAACATAAAGTACGAAAGTTCGGACCAGCCCAGCTTATTACGCAGCGAACCGTAAACAGGAAAGACGCTGATATAATCTTCCTTTTCCGCCTCGCCGAATCCCAGATGAAACAGCGGCGAAAGAAATAAATCGGTATCGTCGGCACTGTCTTCGTGATAGAAATCGTCGCCCGTAAAAAAATACAGGAATGTCCAGCGGTTCCAGAAATTGGTGCCGTGCGAATAAAAAATGGGATACAGGACCGTGTGGTAATCGTACGCCCGCTCTTGATTGCCATAATGGCTATAGAACGGATGCACGAATAATTCGCTCTGACCGGCCGCTTCGGTCTGCTCGTATAAAAACAAAAACTGCCGATAGTCCCGGGGACTTTCGCCTTCCGGTCGCGTAGGCATTTCCGCCGCCAGTCCCCGGGGCCAGAATGTCGTAATCGCAATCAGTAATAAAAATGTAACCGCCCACCCACGCAGAGCCCGCCTCTGGCGAGGCCTGGCGGCATGGGACTCATTCGGGATTAACAGCATCTCAATTGTCGGGTGATTGGCGATAAACGGCAACGGCCTGTTCGGCAACCAGCTCCGCGCGCCTTCCCGGAATACTCAAATAAAAAACCGCAAATTTCACTTTCGCGTAGAGCGCGGGCAAGGTTTGTTGGACCGGCATGCATACGGAAAAAACCATCACCATGGACAATCCCTTTACGGACGCGGAGCAGCAGCGCAAGCCCGCGCCGGCCAACGCCTACGAGGCCACGCTCGAAATGGGCGCGGAGTTACTGGACAAACCGCTACGCGGCGGCGGGCCGATTCGGGTTCTTACCCAGCATGCCAAGTCGCGCATGACCGTATTCGAGCGCATCAAAGTGCTCACCCGCGAAATTCCGGACTTTTTATTTCAAAACTGGGGGCCCAATCTGGATGGGGCCAGCATTGTAACCGCCGTCTGTCGCATTAAAGGACGCGATGTTGCTCTGTATGGACACGACTTTACCATGCGGGCGGGCTCCATGGACGCCACCAACGGCGCTAAACTGGCTCGCCTGATCAGTATGGCCGGTGAGCGCGGGATTCCGTTGATCGGTATGAACGATTCGGCCGGTGCTTTTGTGCCCGCCGGAGTGGGCGGTCTGGACGGATACTCGGAAGCATTCTATGCGTTGCGTAAGATATCCGGGGTGGTGCCCAGCATCATGTTGATGTTCGGCTACAACGCGGGCGGTGGCGCCTATCTTCCCCGCCAGGGTTCGTTCATGATTCAACCCAACGACACCTTCTTCGGACTGACCGGTCCGGGTGTGGTGCGCGATGTACTGGGTGAAGATGTAACGCCCGACGATCTGGGTGGTCCCGGTGTCCACGGCCAGAGCGGCGTGGTTGATCTGGTGGCGCCGGATGAACTGGGCGCCCTGCGGAAGGCGCTACGCATATTGAATTACATTCCCAATAATAATTACAGCTTCGCACCCTACCATGCCACCAGCGATCCGATTACACGCCACACTTCGGAAATCGACATTCTGTTGCGCAAAACATTCACTTCACCCACGGGATTCAACACGCCCTTTGATGTTACCCTTATCATTCAGCAAATCTGCGATCATGGCGCTTTTTTTGAAATTCAACCGCAACGTGCCCGCAATCTGATTACGGCCTTCGGTCGCGTGGGCGGACACGTGGTCGGCTTCATGGGCAACAACTCGGCGGTGAACAGCGGTCAGATTGATATTCTGGCGGCGTACAAGGGCGCCCGCTTTGCGCGTTTCTGTAATCTGTATAATATTCCGGTTATATTCCTGGAAGACACCACCGGCTTTTTACCCGGACGGGAACAGGAGACGGGCGGGATTGTGCAGGCCGGTCGTGCATTAATGGAATCGATCATCGACCTGCGCGTGCCGCGCATCAATTTGATTGTGCGCAACGCCTTCGGTGGCGCGTACGCCATCTGGAACTCCTGGCACGTGGGCGCCGATACGGTGTATACGTATCCCACGGCGCGCGTAGCGGTAATGGGACCGGCGGGCAAAGAGTTTGTGTACAAAAAAGACGTACAGGCCGCCCGCGCGAAGTTCAAAGAAGATTTAAAAAGCGGGCGCGACGAACGCGAAGCCAAAGCCGAACTGGATGCCGCTCTGGCCGCCCTCAATCAACGCTATGAAAAAGAATTAATGAATCCCAAAGAAGCCCTGTCTCTCGGGTCGATTTCACGGGTGGTTATGCCGGGCGATACCCGCCGGGTGCTGGCCGAGAATCTCGATTTTCTCATGCGGCACTATACTCCGGGACCGATGACGGAACCGCAGCGCGAGTTTCATTGATATTCCTTTCGTATTATTTTGGCGCTTAAACCCGGCCCGGGTCGGGCCAATTCAAAGCGATACGTTCTGCGCTGCCGATTTATGATCAATTTCATTATCGCATTAACCACAATCTGACAATGAATCGGATAAAAATTCTGTCTCATAGAGACAGAATGAACAAACAATTCATAATACCGGCTTTCTTAATCACATTTGTTTTACTGACATCCCCTACCGTGTTATGGGCCAATTCCAGCGTACTGTGCGCCGACTCCCAGATTCAAGGTATGGTACAGGAGAAAGTATTTGCGGCGGACAATTCGGCCTTAACGGAAATCCTGAATCGAAATCAGGAATTACGCGCCCAATTGATCGATACCTATCGTCAGGTGCGCGCCCGCAACCTGACGATTCCAGCTTATTTACAGAATCCGCGCAACCATCCCGGTGTGCGCGAAGAAACCCTGCTACCGGTGATTCAGGAAGATCGGATTGCGTGTTTTGCCACCCGCACAATCACGTTCGCGCCCGGTGGAGAGCGCATAGAACACATCATGACCGCCGTATTTCAGGACGGCCAAATGCGATTATTCTTTTCGCACAGCACCAGGCAAAACAGTCAGAGCATCAATGCCGCGTACATGAACGCTCAGAATCGCTATCAGGCGGTAGCGCGCTTGAATCGCGATCTACAAACCGCCGTGTATATTTTGCAGATGATTCTGGCGGCCGATCAACATCAAACCAGCGTGCGTCAGAACTGGCAGGTGGAGTTGTAGTATATCAAAATCTTTATTGAACCTGTACGCAATTGAGGCGTTCAATTCGGGCAGGACCCGGAGGAGCGCCGATTGTAATATTCGCGCCCTGAGCTCGGCTGACTTCCGAATCCGAAACGGATTGAAAAACTACGATTTGTTGTCCATAGGACATGACCGGTCCAATACGCAAAGCGCAGGGTGACCACAGTATTCCACAATCGTATTGTTCATTTCGGATTAACATGTTGACCAGAATCGGACTGGCGCTTCGTACAAGAATCTGGTTGTCGCCCAGCTTGCCGCTGCCCGTAACACCGGTCGATTCAAAGTACGATAACCGGACCGATGCGGGCTGTCCCGTGGAACATGTCTGCTGAATTGCCGCCGCCATCCGCTGACCGAGGCTCCTGGACTGGTCCAGTGCCTCCTGCTGTTGAGCAATGGAACAGGCGAAAAAAAGCGGCAACAAAAATAGAATCCATTTCTTCATACACAATTGCCTCCCGGCCGTTAAAAAGCTTATCTCTAAATTATGAGTTATTGCGCTACATGACGAAATTATCGTTCGTAGAAAATTTCTTCCGCTCGCAGCCTTCCATTGGAAGTTTTTTTGTACCATAGCGCCATTCTCCCCGCTTCAAAAAGTGGGAAAATACACAATAACAGTCGCCGGCCAGAACGATTCAGTCGCTTCAATGTTTGATTCCGACACGATGCCATCTTATTGGTGCATTGAGTGCCATGCAGGCTAATGAAACACAATTAGCGGGAACCAATGATAAGTCAAAAGATAGCAAAGTATAGGTATACTTCTCGGTTAACTGATTACGCCGCAGAGGACCGCGGTATCTGGAATCGACTCCATTATCACGGTTATCGCTTAGTACATAGTATTCGTCTGCTCCCATGCTGAGAACAGGCCTCAACACATCAATATTCGCTCCGCTCTCCAGAATGGAATACCTTACTCCACCTGTAGCTACTTCTTCTAATTCGAGTATCGGCAAGGTTCCTGTATTACCCCGGGTTCCTATCAATTCAGTTTCATACTCCACACCGTCTACCACCGGAACCTGAATATAAAGCTGATTGCCGTCGAATGTTATTTTTTCTGAACGGATCTCAATGCTCTGCATCGGAGCGGCAATAACCCGTTTTACATAATCCGTTTCATTATTCCAGCCGACTACAAATAGGTCTCCCGGTTTAACATTGGAATCTAAACGCGAAGTAGTAACGATCA
>JAGRMX010000209.1 GCA_020441025.1 Leptospiraceae bacterium | reverse complement strand
GGATAAAATCAGGGACGAGTCCGCTGCCGCACAGGAGTATCTGGCGGAACTGGATGAAAGCGATTATCTAACGACCATGCGTAACGCTCGTCGCCATGGGAACAAACGCAAGCCTACCGGGACCCGGGCGGAGATAGTGCAGGCTGACAGCCACGCGCTGGAGTCGGGCTATGTCGAAATTGAAGACGCCGTCGATTCCATGTCGCGGAGCGTTGATGCGGACTTCGATGCGGACGACGAATCTTCCGAACACTCGGTTCAAACTCACGCAAGCACGGATTCCGCCGGCAACCAAACCACGCTAACCGAATGGAAAAACGATTCCACAGTGGTATCCAGTTCGGTGGCCGGTGAAGTTACGCGCATTGCCATTGTCGGACGACCCAACGCCGGGAAATCTTCGCTATTCAATCGCTTTGTCGGACGGGATGTTTCACTGGTTTCCGATATCGCCGGCACCACGCGCGATACGGTGGACACGTTGATTCGTTTTCATGGGAAAGTGATTCGTGTTGTGGACACGGCCGGCATGCGCAGGGCCGGACGTATTCGGAGAGATGCGGCCGGACAGGTAGAATTTTATTCCATCGCCCGTACCCGCCGCGCCATACGCGATGCCAGAGTGGTCATACATGTTATTGATGCGCAGGCGGGCGTAACGGACTTTGACAAGAAGATCCAATCTACCATTGTCGAATACAGGCGGCCGGTCGTAATCGCCATTAACAAATGGGATATTCAACCGGAGAAACATACCCATTCGGCCCGGGAGTTTCAGGATCGTCTGGAGTTTCTTTTCCCGCATGCCGCCAATGTGCCCATTGTGTTTTGTTCGGCTTTGACCGGGCAGCGTTTGCCCCGTTTGCTGGAAACCGCTCTGGATCTGGACCATCGTATGCGCTTTCGGGTGGCCACGTCCGAATTGAACGAACGTGTGCGGGAATGGATGGGGCGCGTACCTGGAACGGCCCGAAAACTGAAGATTTTTTACGCTTCGCAAATCGATACGGAGCCACCCGCATTCGCTTTTATTGTAAATAGTAAGAAAGAATTTCGCGCAAACATCATATCGTACTTTGAAAACCGTATCCGGCAGACCTATCATTTAATGGGAGTGCCGATCCATTTGTTTGCCCGCGAAAGATCGGGAGCACGCGATTGAATTTATGGGATCAACAATTAGCCCTGGGCGTGGCCGCTTTCATTACCGGCTCCATACCGTTCGCGTATTTAATCGGCCGATTGGCGGGGGTGGATATTCGCAAGCAGGGTTCGGGCAACCCGGGTGCTTCCAATGTTTTCCGCGTGGTGGGACCGGTGGCGGGAATCGGCGTGTTTTTACTGGATATGGCCAAAAGCGCCGCGCCCCTGTTGCTGAGCCGGGTAATTTTTGATCTTACGCCCGAATGGCGGGCGTACTATGAAATCATTCTGGGACTGGTAGCTATTGTGGGTCATGTGTATTCGCCGTTCTTAAAAGGTCGCGGTGGCAAAGGCGTGGCTTCATTAATCGGAGTGGTGGCGGTATTATTCCCCCTTGGTTTACTGGCCGGCGCAATCAGCGGTTTGAGCGTGATTCTGATTTTTCGATATTTCTCACTGGGTAGCCTGGTTGGCGTGGCCGTGATGCCGGTTACGTATTTCGTTATCAAGGATCAACCCTGGCATGGCAAGAATCTGCCCTTGATGTATTTATTGATCATCGCTACCGTGTTGACATTCGTGCGGCATACGGATAATATTAAAAGACTCTGGCGCGGTGAGGAGCACAAACTGCGCGGAGTGCATAAAAGCCAATGAGGCGCGTTCCGTCGCATGGAAGATCTGTTTGAACAGGCCAGCATCAGCTATGAAGAAAAGGTCTTCATAGCCGAACAATTTCTGGATACGTATGAAATCGAACATGCCCGCGATATGTATCGTTGGTTATGGGAAGGCGAGTTCGGTCCCGGATCTCAGGCTACCGATCCCAACCTGGAATCGCTTGCACAGGATATCCGCCACGCGCGAATGCACGCCCGTCGCTCCAGGCGCGAATTTCCGCACCTGTGCGAGGACATCGGTCTGGCGCGTAAATTTCTAAAAATCAATCTGGTGCCGTACGCCGATAGCGGATGTCCTTTACAAAGATTGATCGCTCTGATGGAACGCATGAAGGATGCCCGTCCCGATCCGTTGCGGTTTAAAAAGGATTGGGCGTTCATGAAAACTCAGATTTATCCGGGATTACCCATAACAATCGATAAATTGAATCATTTTGAAAACGAAATCGCGTTTCATATGTCTCCGGAAATCGAATACAGCGAAGAGTTTCTGGAAAAATACGGCAATGGTTATCGCATTGTGCCCCGAAATCTATTTTTTCAATATTTTCCGGAGTACGCACCGGAAAACAGCGGATGGTTGTAACCGACCGCGCCGACGGTTTACCGTCCCGAAATAAAATATCGAGAAATCTATGCATGCGCAAACACAGGCGGAGTCGTTGACCGACTCCGATTTTGAAAAGCTGGAAGGTGAGATAACACCCGGCTGTCGGTTCACGGAAGAAGGCCGTTTGTTTATCGTAGACCAGACTTTGTTGCCCACTGCGTTTAAAGAAATCGAACTTACGGATGTGGATGCGACCTGTGAGGCGATACGTTCACTGCGCATTCGAGGCGCGCCCGGTATCGCGATTGTGGCCGCCTTTGCCTTTGTACGGGAACTGAAAAGCCGGTTAACTCGATTGGGCCTGAAAGATTCGCATACCTTGAACGCGACGGAACGATCCGACTTGTTTGAGTATTTTGTAGGCATCGCAGAGCGCCTGGAGAATACCCGGCCTACCGCCGTAAATCTATCGCATGCCATGCGTGATATGATTGCGGCATTAGAGCATAGCCTGAAAGAAAATATCTCGGCGGCGAAGCTGATGCATGCGATGCGCGAGCGGGCGAATCGCATTTATACCACCGATCGAGATCAATGCCGTCGCATCGGCAATCATGGTCAGAGTATCATCCCGAATGGGGCGCGTATACTGACCATCTGTAACACCGGGGCCCTGGCCACCGCCGGAATCGGAACGGCCCTCGGTATAATTTACACTGCGAATTATCGAGGCCGGGTGCGGCGGGTGTACGCCTGCGAAACCAGACCACTGCTTCAGGGCGCCCGTCTTACGGCCTGGGAGCTACATAGGGCCGAATTGCCGGTTACTTTAATCGGCGATAGTATGGCCGCGCAGCTCATGTCGACCGGTAAAGTGGATCTGGTGCTGGCCGGAGCCGATCGGATTGCTCGTAATGGCGACACGGCCAATAAAATCGGAACTCAGATGCTGGCCATCCTGGCAAAGCATTATGCCATTCCTTTTTACATAGCCGCGCCGGGTACGACTCTGGACGGCTCGCTACCCGATGGAACCGGCATTCCCATCGAGGAACGCAGCGCCGACGAACTGCGTAGATTGGCGGGGGTGCCGACCGCGCCGGGTGATGTGTCGGTGTACAATCCCGCGTTTGATGTTACACCTGCCGATTGCATAACCGGAATCATTACCGACTCGGGACTGTTTAAACCGCCTTTCAATTTTGCAAAAGAATAAGAACTCTACTCAATACGCTTTGTTCTTAATGATGATTGATAGATGATGATTGCTCATTGATCGAGAATTTCCTGGCGGCGGTCAAACTCACGCATCAATATCTCATATTGATTATCCGTCGGTTGTTTGAGGACCCGATCAAGAAAGCGACGCAGCATGTCGCCGATGCGCGGCCCGCTGAACCCCAGTCGCATAAGATCGCGACCGTTCACCGCGAGATCGCGGATGGTAATCGGATCCTGTGTGACAATTCGAATCAGAAAATCAATCGGGACCAGATTAATAGCCAGTGTACGCAACTTATCCAGAAAAGCGACCGACTCGGCCCGATAGATTTCTTTCAGACCGGACAGAAAACGACGGATCTCGTATTTGATCATATTGTCCTGTAAGAATTGGTCGAGGGCCGCCGCATCCACCGGAAATAAATTCATCGATACCGGCGCGGAAATTCGAGCGGGGTGCGGGTTAAAATCGCTTTCGAAGACGGCACGCATTTCGCGTTGGAAGCTGAAATACCGACAAAACCAATCGATGTCCCGAACTTGTTGTCTCGAGAAACGCAGCGACTGACCCATGCCGCTTACGCTGCGCGGTTCGTTAAACCCCAGGTCGTCCCACCAGCGCGCCATCTTCAGAGTAGGATCGCAATCGGCCATTTCCAGCAGGTCGGCGAAACAACCCGGTGTGGTTTCGGGAACCAGACCGAAGTGCGCGGGAAAGAATATGTACAGCAATCCGCTCTTTTCCAGGTGGCGAATCATGCTTTCCACATGACGGGCGCGGAATCCTTTCCAGAGTTCTTCGGTGAATCGTTCGACGGCGATTAATCGGGTGCGGCGATGAACGTCCCGATCGGCCAGGGCGCTTTCCGTCTCTGGATCGATGTCAAAGTCCAGAGTGGCGGCGAAGCGACAGGCGCGAACGGGTCGCAGGGCGTCTTCATAAAATCGGTCGCGAGGTGCGCCAATGGTACGGATCAATCGATTTTCTAAGTCGATTAAACCGTCGTGCTCGTCGATGACGGTCCTGCTTTCCGGATCATACGCGAGGGCGTTGATTGTGAAATCGCGGCGCCTTAAATCTTCACTGAGTGAATCCGAGAAAAAAACCGCATCCGGATGACGACCATCGGTGTAATTCGCCTCTCCGCGATACGTCGTAACTTCAAATCTATGTGAGTTTATTAATACCGATACGGTTCCATGTTTGATTCCGGTGGGTATTGTTTTCTTAAATCGCCGTTGTACCTGTTCCGGTCGGGCATCGGTGGCAAAATCAAAATCGAGTACCGCACGTCCCATGAGCAAATCCCGGACCGCTCCACCGACCAGGTAACATTCGTGTCCGGCGTCGCGCAGTCCGGTGCATAATGAATGAATGGCTTCCACAACGGATGCCGGTAAACCCTGCAGTAAATCCCGATCAATTATTCGTGACGCTTTGTTCCATTCATCCATAGGCGGTCGGCGAAATTGATAAACTAACTGAATTATTGTCCTGGCAATAGTTCTATATATAAGAACGCTGAGCGGGAATCTGAATCAATTCTCCGGTACGGGCGTGCATGGCCGTCAGGCTACCGCCGTACACGCAACCGGTGTCCAGCCCGAAAGATTTTTCTCCGCGAATGATATCGTGTTGCTGTTCAAATCCCAACACGTAGCGCGCGGGGGTATGGCCGTAAAAAATGGTTTTGCCCTTCCATTCGTGTTCTCGACGAATCCAATCTTCACGTATCCAGAGCAGATCCTCCGGGTGCTGATCATCCATGCGGGTACCCAGGTCCACCCGCACACCGGCATGTACTACTATGAACTCGGCATGCTCATAGTATAAATGCAACTCATTCATCAAAAATTCGCGATGGTTTTCCGGAAAGGCTTCGAAAGTATTCGCCTCGCTCATTCCGTACGATCTAAGCGTGGTCAATCCACCGTTGCCCGGATAGGTCCAGGACATGGCCTCCCGGCTATTGGGCCGCAGATAATAAGCCAGCATCATGGATTCATGGTTGCCCATAAGAAAGATGGAACGATGTCGTTCGCGGATCAGCCGATCGATAACCTGATAGGAATCGGGGCCGCGATCAACGTAATCGCCCACAAAAATCAGCTGATCATCCGCCGGAATTAATTCCAGCAGTTGATTTAGCTCGTAAATACATCCATGTACATCGCCGATGACCCACATCAGTCGCTATTTCCTTCCTGACCGGATGATTTCCCGGGATATGCCGGTCTCCCGTTAAATAGGGCCGGTATGCGACCCTGATAGTAAATTTGCGCCCCACTGTGCATTCCCTTGCTCGTATGGCGACCATAATTGGTCGCCACTATTCCTTCTTTGCACCGGCTGCGACATGTCGCCCGGTACAGTCAGGCAACTTGTAAATCGCTCCGCTTATGGCAGAAAGCACAGAATCCACCGGATTGGTAAGGATTTTTTCGGCGCCGCTACGTGAGGTCGGCAGGGCCTCGCAGATCTGAAAATCCACACAAAAAAATATTTCCCTGTGGAGCCGCTTCAGGGATGTTGTTAGCGCATTTTCGGCAATTGAGGTTTCCATGAAAGTACATGAATATCAGGCCAAGGAAATTCTGCGTAAATACAATGTGAATGTTCCGATCGGCAAAGTGGTAGCGGATGCCGGTCAACTGGGAGCGGCCTTTGATGAATTACACGATGGCGGCATAATCG
>JAGRMX010000208.1 GCA_020441025.1 Leptospiraceae bacterium | reverse complement strand
GGTTTCGCCGGTTATCTGGGACCTAATACGCGCCGGGAACAGGGTGCCTACTTTCTGGCCTTCACCTGGTGCGGCAGCTGGTACGCTTTCTGGGTGGGTTTGCTGGGAACGGGCTTGCTGGATAATAATCCGGAACTGCGCGGAACTTCTCAGTTGTTGAGCGGTTACATAACGCCCGCGTTGTATCTGTTCACCTGCTCCATGACATCCAGTCGGCCGCTCTCGCGTCGCCTGACCCTGTTTGTATTGGTCTGGGGATTGCCGGGCACCATATTCTCTGTGTACAATTATCTGCTCCCCGATTCATCGAACGAACTATGGCAATTGTATGTCGAAGGGCGCATGTACCAGGGCGGACCGATCGCCTGGTTGTATTTCCTGCACACGGCTCAGTTGCTGGTCTTTTTTATTTTAAGCGCGCATCGCGCCGTACGAGTGGTTGCCACTCGCAAATTTTCGGGGCCACAGAAACACGCGGGACAGGTGATTCTGCTGGCGGTGTTTGTCGGTCTGCTGGCCCTCTTTGCTTCGAATATATTTCCACACATCTTTCCGACGCTGCGTACAATCCGCTTCGGACCGGCGGCCACCATCCCCGCCGTAATCATTCTGTATTATTCGCTGTTGAGTACGCGACATCGCTTCCGGGAATCGGAGGATCGGCGGCGGCGGGAACGCGCCCGCGCCCGTCGAGCGTTGTTGGCCAGTCAACGCCGTGCGCGACAGTTTCACAATCGCTTTATATACGAAAAGGAACGCATAGCGCTGGAAGTTCATGATTCGGTCGGCGCGCGCATGACCGAGTTGATAATGGAAATGGAAGCGCACAAAGACGGCCCCTTAAGCGGCAATGTGCGCGTACGCCTGCGCGAAATTCTGGAACAATTGCGCGAGGTGGTTTCGCTGTTGCAACAGGAAACGGACATCATTCTGGAAGAAGAGATGCGAGAATATCTGGATCGATTGGTATCCACCGGAAGGTTCGATCTGGATGCGGTGATCAGCGGCGTAAACGCTCAACCGGAACAACGCTTTCATCTGCATCGCATATTTCTTGAATTGATGACTAACGTGGTCCGCCACTCGGGAGCGCGCAAAATAAAAATTCGCCTGCGACGCAATCGATATGGCATTCAATTGAGCATCGCGGACAACGGCGCCGGTATTCCGAAGGACTATACTCCCGGTAATGGCTTACGTAATATTCAACGCCGCGCCCGCCGATTGAACGCTCGTTTACGCATTCACTCCCGCGAACGGCATGGAACCGTTGCAAGCGTATTGGTTCGCGAACGTTCGCCTTCGGTGTTCGCGTAAGGACGAGACTTCATCATACCCGGACCGTATAACGGTAAAATTCTTATGTTTGAAGATATCTAAATATCGTCGCCGCGCACCAATCCGAGGCGTCGGCCTTTGATAATCGCTTCCGATCGAGAATGTACGTTCAGCCGTCGGTATATCTTTTCGATGTAGCCCCGTACCGTATATTCGCTGATATCCAGCTCATCGGCGATGTCGCTGTAGCGCAAACCAAGGGCAATCAGGTTCAGTACTTCCAGTTGTCGAACGGTCAGTATGCTTTGATCGGCGGGCGTGGCCGCTTCGACCGGTCGTTCGAATTGATATCGCTTGAGGATGCGACGCGCAATACCCGGGCTCATGGGAGCACCGCCCAGATGGGTGGCCATCAACTCGGCACACAATAACTCCGGCGGCGTGTCTTTGAGCAGATATCCGCTGGCCCCCGCCAGAATACTTTCGAATACGGCATGGTCGTCCTGAAACACCGTGAAAACAATTATCCGCGTCTCCGGCGAATTTTCCAGTATCGACGGAATGATTTCCCAGCCGGATACATCCGGCAAACCGAGATCCAGCACCAGCAAGTGCGGCCGCAAACTACGAATACCTTCCAGAGCGGGATAGCCGGCGGAGTAAGCGGCAATCACTTCAAAACGATTGTCCTGGGCGATTGTACTGCGCAGAAAATTACGCACCTGCTCTTCATCTTCCACCACTACCACGCGAATGGATTCTGAAGCGGAGGGCATCCTATTGCCCGTCATTCCGGGTTCGGCGGACATATCGGATTTATATGGATTTTCGTGGGCGTTCATTGTGTGGATATGGCAGGCCGCCTTCAGCTTGCCTGAAATATGATCCGGAACATCGACCGAATGAACTCTTCGGACGGGAAATCCGAAATGTCGACAATCGCTATGATGGTACGGACTGATGAAAAAAAGCAAGCAATCTTCCGGGAATACTTTTCAGGATTTACCTGAGTTGATACATTAGAATCGGTTGCATTCTGTATTTTTTGATTGTACCGAATGGTGATTTTTTTAAAACCGGCAGTATACAAAGGGAGTGCCCGGGTACATACGATTCAGGTACCGTTTCTTTTTGATAACCGACGAGTTTACGGACGATTTACCTTTGCCGATTATCTCCAGAAAAGCACAATGGAACCTCAGCCGAACGAGAAATAAATATGATTCACAATAAACGCATATCACGAACCGTCTGCATGCTGGCGGCCATTGGCGCCATGTGTGTCTGCAAACCGCAGTACAGCAACCCGGACGAATTGTACGGTACCCTGTCCGCCGGAGATTATTTAATCGGCAATTTCGATCCCGCGACTCAGCCGCTCTTTTTAAATGTTAACACAGTGAATATTAAAACTATGGGTCGCACCATCTATCTTCGCCGGGAAGCGGCCGAAGCCCTGAATCGCATGATTGCGGATTTTAAAAAAGAGCACCCGGATGTAGACCTGTGGGTAGTAAGCGGCACACGCAACTTTGCCTCGCAAAAAGGAATCTGGGAAGGCAAATGGAACGGCACCCGGGCGGTAAACGGACAGCAACTGAATCGCACTATTCCGGACGGTCGACAACGCGCTCTAAAAATTCTGGAATATTCTTCCATGCCCGGTACGTCTCGCCACCACTGGGGTACCGACTTCGACATAAACATATTGCAAAACGATTATTATAAACGCGGACCCGGCCTGGAAATCTACGCATGGCTGCAAAGCAACGCGCATAAATACGGTTTCTGTCAGCCCTATACCGCCGGACGCGAGGCGGGCTACAACGAAGAACGCTGGCACTGGTCATATGTGCCCCTATCGTCCATCTTTCTGCGAGACTGGAACGATACGGTCAAAGCGCGCTATCCGCTGAATTTAAGTTTTGATGGAGTCGGCAGCGCCTCCGACCTGGCGTCCGTATACGTTAACAGTGTCGATGAGAGTTGTAAATAATCGTTTTGATTCGGCTGCGAGTTATGGGCGAGAATCAGGGAATATAAACTACCAGCATGTTTTCATTCACCCATTGAACATACGGCTTTGCCGGCAAGGCCACCGCCATGCTGGAATCATCGAGTTCGGCATCCAGACCGGAATTTTGCGAGCGCTGCAATTGGGCTGCGACCTGTTCGCGCAGTTCCACCATGTTGACGTATTTTCCCGGGCAGACCGTTACAGTCTCCTGCACTTCGCGATGACCGACAATGCGTTCGGGCGGAATATCATAATCCTGCGAGAGACGCGCCAGGAACTGAATGAGCGCTTCTTTCTGTAACGGATGCATACCATGCAGTTCGAAATTGCCAACCACTACTACGGCTATACCGAATTGATTCACAAACGCGTTGCGGGTGGATGCATTGTGCAAACGAGAAATCCAACGATCACTGACTTCAATCTGCCCCGGAGACGTACCGTCACTGCCGTTATTGATGACAAAGTGATAGGCAATGTCATCCCAGCCCTTTACTTCCACATGGTAACGACGGTAACGTTCCATAGAACCGATGTCATCGGCCGAGTGATGCACGACAATCCAGCGCCAGCGCATCTCACGCCACCAGTAGCGCAAACTCAGAAATCCGATCAATGCCACCGAGCAGATGACCGCCGCTTTAATCCAGAATGAGCGCCGGGTAAAGCGTCGCCACCAGCCGGCACCGGTTTTACCGGCGGGCGCGGCACCCGCGGGCGCCATACCCGAATTTCCGGGTCGATAAATCGAACCGGGTCGTTTGCGGGGTGTATCGGACATGTTCAGTCTTCAATGACCAACGGAACCAGGCACTCATCCGAATCATTGCGTGGGTTGTTCACCAGAGTGCTGACCGGATAGGCCTGCAGCTTATCCGATGGGCAGGGACGTAGCAATTCCAGGATTTTTTCGCCTTCCGTGGTTTCCGGATCAAGCCAGCGCGCAAAGTCCGTCGGATCCAGAATCACCGGCATGCGGTCATGTATGGAACGCATAAAGTCATTCGCTGCTGTGGTTATAATAGTAAACGATTCAATTTGCTCCCCATTTTTTTTATCGGTCCAGTGTTCCCACAAACCGGCGAAACAAAACAGGGCATCGGGACTCCCGCCAGGCGGTCGAATGTAAAACGGCTGTTTCACCGGGCGTGCGCCTTTCTTTTTTACACTTCCGGTTTTTTTGAAATTCGTATCGGTATGCTCCGATTTCGTACCTGCATCTGCCGTCTTCGTATTGGAATCTTCCGGCTGCTTCCATTCATAGAAGCCACTGGCGGGTACCAGACAGCGTCGGCGTTTTAAGGCGGCCCGAAAGGAGGGTTTTTCCGCGACGGTTTCACCGCGCGCATTGATCATTCGATTGCCGATGGCCGTATCTTTCGACCAGGCAGGAATTAAGCCCCAGCGCATACTCGCCAGTTCACGGTCACCCTTATCATTCCGGCGCAGTACCGGCAATTGCTGGGAGGGAGCAATGTTGTAACGCGGTTGTAGATCGGGTTCGAAGGGCAAATCGAGCTGACGGGCCAGTTCCAGGGGCGAAATTGTCAGCGCAAAGCGACCGCACATGATTACATTATTGCGATTCGTTTACCAGAACACAACCATAACGCTCATCAATATAGCGGGCCGTGTTGGTGCGATACATGATATACTTACCGGTGACGGTAACGGTCCGCGCTTCCGGATCGTGCTCGAAGGACTCTACGGGTAGCCAGCTACGAGCGTAGTTTTTACAGAACTCCTCGTCCTGGCCGACCACGTACATGCAGGAACAGGCTTCTTTGGCGTAAAAAGAAGACAGTATATCCGGAAAGGACGCCAGGTGATCCGAGTTGGCCGCCGACCACATGGTAAACAACACCAGGCAGATGATAACGGCAGTCAGTGAGATTTTTTTCCACATTTTCATAATAGCACTCTCAATTCGTACTCACATCGCGGTTGAGCATTCGGTTATGCGTCTGACCAATCGCCTTTAATCCGACCGCTTAACGCACGCCGGCCACAACCAGCTTTAAAAATTCATTCGCATCGAACGCGGTCTTATCGCGGTCGTCGCCGTAACGAACGATGACCATATCCAGAGAAGGAATTACAAATAACATCTGTCCCCAGTGACCCAGCGCGGCAAAGGTATCCTCGGGCGCATCGGGCCACATTTGCGGTACGCCCGCGTAGGGCACGCCGGTGTTGGCATACCATTGGGCCGTATACGTGGAACTGGAGTTGTCTTCCGTAATGGGGGTGGTTTTGTATGCCTGCGCCGGAGTACGCGTAAAATCCACCCAACCCGGGGGCAGCAATTCCCGGCCTTCCCAGACGCCGTCATTCAAGTACAGAAAGCCGAACTTCGCCAGGTCGCGCGCACTGGTGTAAATGTATGAGGAACCCACAAAGGTACCCGAAGCATCACGCTCCCAGGTAACCTGCATGCCCAATGGATCGAACAATTGACGCCAGGGATACTCGGCGTATTCCGCTGCGGGAATTATTTGTTTTAAAGCACCCATCAACAAATTCGTATCGCCACTGGAGTATACCACCAGTGTGCCCGGCTTCGCACGCATGGATTGATTGGCAACGAAGGCGGCCATATCCTGCCGCCCTCTGGTATACAGCATGGCAATAACCGAAGATTTTAAAGGAGAGTATTCGTACGTCTCTTCCCAGTACAATCCGGAACTCATATTCAGCAGATGCCGAAGAGTGATCTCCTGATGCTCCGCGTTGCGTAGCGGCGCATAATACTGAGCCGCGGGATTGTCGATATCCACTCGGCCTTCTCGTGTGGCGATACCGTACAGCGTGTTTACAAAACTCTTGGAAACTGACCAGGTGAGGTGCCTGGTTTCCGCGGCGTATCCCCGGGTATAGTTTTCATACACCAGCATGCCGTCTTTTATAATCACAACACCGTCGGTGCGAATACCCTGCCGATCGGTTTCATCCCCGGTGGACGCAAAAGCATAGTCTTCCATGGCCTGCAAACCG
>JAGRMX010000207.1 GCA_020441025.1 Leptospiraceae bacterium | reverse complement strand
GGATAGCAGTGCGAACATGCGGTCGCGGATAAATTTTAATATTAAATCACCCCGATTGCCGATTCGCACCGGACCCTGAATGCCTATGCTCGTGTATTCCGAATAGATTTGCAATTGGATGTGTTGACCGGCATATTCGCGTTTCAGCGGAATTAAATGAAAAGGAGTTCCTATATACGCCCGTTCGTTAGATGGATCTAATCGACCAAATTTATAAATTTGTTTATCATCGATAATAACAATAAAATTCTGATCTACCCGCTGCAACAGGAGCGTGGGCTCATCCAGTGTCTGAATGAAGTCCGGTAGCCGTGCCTGGAGCCACAGGTAGCCCTCTTGATTTCGATGCGGTGGGTTGCGGGGCGCACTGATTGTACGCCAATCCTTCAAATGAGAGCTTGCGACTGCGGCGGAGAAGTCGGATTCAGATTGCCATCGGTATTTCCAATCGTTCAGTTCGACATGCTTTTGTAATAGATCATGGGCCTGCACACATTGTGGGAGCAACGCAATGCCCAGAAACAGCAGTCCTTGTTGAATTGTTTTTCTAAATCGCAAAATCACATTTACCGGATCAAGTTTATACAGCGGTTAATAGCAGCATGCGCCGTCTATACCACACATTAAGATTTTACATCAAAACGTGACAACCATACAGTGAAAGAAACTCAACCCTGGTTCGGGGCACAAATGAAAAAATTCAGAAATAGGTGTTTTCCTGTAAGAAGATTGTAAGCGTGCGGAAAGAGTAGGGTGTTCGGGCTATGCTCCCGTCAATCAGGGATAATGTCCTCAGCTATACTGGTCGTACTACTGTGATTCGTTGACGCCCTGTCAGTAGCCGCCACTTTTGGCTTTCGAGGAGACCAATATGAGATCCGTAAGCATAGCGGGTGCCTATGAAACACGTCATGGCGCGTTAAAAGAACAATCATTTCGAGACCTGATCATTGAAGCCGGCAACGGAGCCGTTCGTGACGCAGGTATCGATCGTAAAGAAATCCAGGCGGTGTACGTGGGTAACTATGCCGGCAATGAATTCAACGGCCAGAATACGGCCGCTTCGTTGGCCGCCACCGTACTCGGGCTGGGCGATAAGCCGGCCATTCGTTTTGAAGGCGCCTGTGCTTCCGGTGGATTGGCGGTGCGGCAGGCCTTCCTGGCCGTTGCCAGTGGTCAGTATGATACGGTACTGGCCCTGGGAGTTGAGAAAATGAACGGATTGGATCCGGCCACTACCATGCAGATCGTCGCCCGGGGACAGGACCAGGATTTTGAAGGCGGCTATTGTATCAGTGGTCCTTCCGGTTTTGCGTTGAATGCCGTGCGACACATGCACGAATTCGGCACCACCCGCGAGCAGATGGCCATGGTGGCCGAGAAAAATTTCTATCATGGCTCCTTGAATCCGTACGCCCACAAGCAAAAAGAAGTGAAACTGGAGCGCATTATAAAAGCGCCGCCGGTCAGTTATCCCTTCGGCATTCATGATGTTTCCCTGGTTACCGATGCCGCCGCGGCGGTAATCGTAACGACGGCCGAGAAAGCGCGCAGTTTGCGTAAAGACGCGGTGCGCATTATGGGTTCGGGACAGGGGGGCGACTATTTTACCATTGCCATGAAAGATTCCTCAACCCGCTTCGATGCCACCATCCGGGCGGCCGAAGAAGCGTTCGGGATGGCCAATGTAAAGCGCGACGATGTGGATGTGTTGGAATGCCATGACTGCTTTACTATTACGGAAATTATCAATATTGAAGATCTGGGTTTTGTTGAAAAAGGCAAGGGCGGTCCGTTTACTCAGGAAGGTCACACGCGATTGGGCGGCAAGCTGCCGGTAAACACGTCCGGCGGGTTGAAGGCCAAGGGGCATCCGATTGGGTGTACCGGCGTCGGGCAGATTGTGGAAATGACGTTTCAGCTGCGTGATCAAGCCGATCGGCGTCAGGTAGCCAACGCACGTACCGCGCTCACACATGTACTGGGTGGTCCCGGTGCGGTCAGCGTGGTACATGTACTGCAACGCGATGAATGAGAGCTGGCAATTCTGATAATTACTGAGATGTCCTCTCAAAACCGTCTCCGTGCGGTTTTAAGAGGAGCGGGTTTCGGAAAACTTACCCGGATAAATCAAATCGGGCCGCAATAAGGAATCGAATAGAATGAGCACATCAACTGGAATGAAAGCAATCAAATGTTCGGACTGTGGTTTTATCAGTCCGCCGCCCATGTCGGCCTGTTCCTCCTGCGGTTCCGATAGTGTTGCCGAAGTGGAGTTGAATGGCAAAGGTCGGATTTATACATATACGGTCGTGCACATGGGTTTCGGTGCTCTGAAAGATAGAACGCCGTATGTGTTGGCCGTGGTGGAACTGGATGAAGGTGTGAAAATGACCACCGTCGTGGAAGAAATGGATGCAAACGCCGTCCAGGTGGGCGACGCAGTGGCATACCATCATACCGAAGAAAACATCGGTCCCATCTTTCGCCCGGCCTGATTGCGAGCATTTATTTCAGAATCGCATCAGAAAGAAATGCATCAGAAACAATCGCATTTGAAACAACCGCATCAGAAGCGCATGCTTTCGAGTAGCGTATAAAAGGTCGGATGCAGGGGAAATACCGATTCAACCGGACCTTCCATTAAGATTATCCAACGATAACCGGATGGTGTGGGCGGACTCAGTATAATCGTCAGTCGTACATTTTCTGCAAATATCAAATCCCGGTACTGCCAGCGAATGGCGCTGTAAGCATCAGCACCCGGGCCTTCCATATTTGAATCCGCATCATCCGCATCGGTTGCGTCGATATCCGGTGTGGCCGTATGCGCGCTATCCTCGTTCGTGGCATTTGAATCGGGAGCCTGCGTATCATTTATGGCGGGCAGTTTTAAATCATCCAGCGCCGGCTCTCCGAGATATTGAATGTCATCAATTTCGCCGGCCTGTCGGCGGTGCTGCAACGTAATTTCAATTTCATCTCGTAAATCCGCGGCCCGGGCTATATCCGCATTGGGCGTAACCGAAATGGCCGCCGCGGGACGCGCAAAGGGATCGCTTTTGCTGTGAGATATATACGCCAGCACCGTGCCGGGATGAGGTACTTCGTACGCAAAACCGGTCAGGCGCGCGTCATGAAAGTAGGTGCCTGCCGGAATTCTAAATTGAATGATGGCATGGTCGGCGCGGATTAATTTACATATCCGGGTTTCGGTGTCACAATCCCACTCTGCGGCCTGCTCCTGCAACTCCGCCAGCATGGCCATGCGTTCATTCCAGTAGAACGCGAATAACAAACCGCGAATTTCAAGATAAAGCAGGCGGTACGAAAACACTACCAGCGCGAATAAACCCACACCCAATAATCCTACGTACAGCAAACCCCGATTGTCTCGCCAGTAGTTCCATAGAACCCAGGTAAAATACAGGGCCGGTAAAAGGGCCAGCCACCAGGGATGTTGGCGAAAATCGGAGAGAAACAATAGCAGGCACAGGCCCGCGGTTACACTCACCGCCGTCGCATGGCCGGTGGTTGAAGATAGTCGCCTTTTGAGCCAGCGCTGTCCATAATACAGTACGATGACATTCGACGCAATAGCCGGAAGCAAAATCAGGATCTGCCAGTACCAGCGTACCGCGATGGTATGATAAATATAGAATATAGATACCAGTACTGTCAGCAGCAACCAGGCGTACGATTGAACGGCTGTCCGGATCAAACGCCCGGTCAATTGAACGGGACGCGATGCCAGGCAACGTTGCAAAAGCGCACGATGAAAAGGCAGCGTGGTTTTTTCAGCAGGCATACGAATCGAATTCAGTTTTACTGGTAATAAATCACTGTGTGATTAGAATAGGGATGCGGGGCTGATATCAGGTCATCGTTTTTTCCAGGCTTATGTCCGTTACAATTACAGAGCACGGAAACCGCCTGCTGGTGGTCGTCCATCATTCCAGAGTGGATGGTGAGAACTACATTCTGTCGGCCCTGACGGATGGACAGTACTTTAAAGACGGTATTCACGACCTGGAAATCGATCTGGAAAATGTCGAATACATCAATTCACTCGGTATCAGCGAACTGGTAACCATCAACCGAAAGTTTCTGGATGTACGGCCCCAGGGTGTGAATTTTCGTCTGCTGAATGTTGATCGGCGGGTAAACGCCATTCTGGAACTGGTGGAAATTGAGAACATCGCCGATATTCATCCCCGGGCCGAGTCCTGACCGCCCTGGAACAAAATGGACCATGCCCGCTTCGTTCGGGCTTCAAACGCGCCTGCTGATCTTCCGGGTTTGTATATGTCTGGGCCTGCTCTTGCCGGGCTGTTACAGCGCGACGGCGCGGATGCCTGCCTGGGCCCGGAATCAACCTCTCGCACAAAATGGTTTCGTCGTCCATCCGGAACCGGGGATTTCGCCGCTGGCGGTTGAAGTCGTTACCGCGCGTATCGCAGACGTGCGCGATAGCCTGCGCACGGCGTACTTTCCGACTGTAACCGCTTTCTATCCGGAAAGTCCGCTGCAATTGGTTCTGTATCGGGATTATCGATCGTACCGGGCGCACACCACCATGCTGGTGGAAACTCTGGCGCGGTACGATCGTCGCCTGCATGTCGTGCATGCGCCCTTAAATGCGGGCCTATCCACCTGGCGTCATGAAATGACTCACGCATTGCTGGAGGCCGGTCGTCCCTATTCGCCCTACTGGTTGCATGAAGGTCTGGCGTTTTTTATGATGGAACAGAATGTAACCGGCACCGAACGTAGCTGCGCCGATTTCGCGGCGGTACGTCTGCCGGATTTTTTGATTCCGGCCTTATTGCAGATCCAGAAGCAAAAACAAATCGATTCCATTCAGATTTTTGATAGTGACGCCCGGGCCATTTATTCCTCAGACCGATATGTGATCAGCGCGTATTTTATTCTGTATTTATGGCAACGCGGCGAGCTCCGGGAGTATTTAAGACTATATTTGCGCACTCCCGATGCTACCGCCGATTTTTTGCTGACCAACGGCAATCGGTCCGGGTTACGGGATTTAATGCACGCTTTTGAAGTCTGGTTGAAAAACATTCGCCCCGGTGCAAGCTACCGGGGCTGTTGATTATCTCATGGCGATTGCATTTGCGCCGATTCGGACGGACCATCCGAACAGGATGCCGTTCTGGATGGTGCTCAACGATTGTTACGCATCTGATCCATCAATTCCTGATTGCGCCGCACCTGATCCATGTACATTTCAAAATTGGCTTTCTTGCTCTGTTCGAATTGTTCCACTATTTCAAAGCGTTGCTTTTCAAACGCTTCCATAATTCCCACAATCAACTCTTCTCCGTCGGATGTGGCTTTGTTACCGGCGGAAACATTTTCAGACGCGCCGCTTTCATTGGATACGTTCACTTCTCCTTCATTTACCAGCACGGAGGAGGAATCGTCATCGCTTTCGACAATAAATTCGGTTCCGCGTACGGCCGCCACGGATGTGGGCGTGAATAACTGGACATTGTGTGATTGCCCGCCGGATTCGAGTTTGCCCACCACTTCGCCCTTCGAGAGATTCAGTTGAATCTGGCGGTCGCCGGAGGCTTCCTGTAATAGATCGATGGCAATGCGCGTATCCTTACCGACCCGACACATAAAGGTCTCGGATAACTGTACATCGGCAAACGATTCTCCCGCGCCGACTTCAATGACATCGCCCTGGTATAAAATGGTGTCTTTTGCCAGCGGCTTTTTCTCTTCCCCGCGAATGTAATGCGCCGTGCCGGTGGAGCGAACCACCAGGGCCGCCAGACGATTTTCGGTCTGGGCCTGTGAGGGCGGCGAAACCAGCAGGATGGAGGCGAATGCGGAAAGCGCAAAGATGCCGGTTCTCACGCGTCGCCATGCCTGGCGTGGATCTTTTCCGTTGTATTGAGTTTGAAGTGCCATGGGCTTGATTGCGTTCATATGCTTCATTGGACCCCGATACGGGGGGATTTGTTTTTAAGCTTTCCGTTTTTTTGTGAGCATTTCCCGGCGGGGCCATTGTGGCAATTGTTTTGATTCGTTCCAAATCAGACTGCGGTCTGTACGGATGAGCTCATTTGCCGCTTCGAGAGTATTTTATTCTTGCCAGTCTATCGGGCCGTACTACTGATCCAGTGCGGGTTTCGTAATCAGCGCGTGAACTCCGACTTACGCCACTATGCACAGAGCGGATTACCTGAACATATGATGGGGTGCCGCAATTTGCACAGGCTGAATTAATAGAAAAAATGCGAGGAACAGGGCATGTTTGAAAATCGTGTTGTGAAAACCGGGTCCGATCTGGCG
>JAGRMX010000206.1 GCA_020441025.1 Leptospiraceae bacterium | reverse complement strand
GCTCCTGGTCTCGGCGGCGGTGTTTACTATTGTACATCCGGAAGCGATTCGTCCGACCATTGCGGTGCTGGGCACGGTATGCGCGGTTTTATTCTGGCGTTCTGGCCTGTGGTCGTCGATTCTGGCCCACGCGGTTTACAATGCGAGTATTGTAATCACCACCCGGTTTTACGAATAATGACGATAACATTGAGTTTTCAGAATCGAAGGGAATTCGATTTCGGCTCGTGCGTAAAACAGGGAAACCGTAACCGAAGCATTTCGACCGGCGAAACCAAATAGCATGGCTCGCAATATATCCGACGTCCCGGTTAATCCACCGTATATGAATCGTCCGCGCAAATTTCAATACAGAATTCTATCGAGTATCGTCGTCCTGTTTCTGTGCGTGTTGCTCATGCCTGCATTCGGCGGCGCCGCTCTGTACGCCGATTCTGTCGGGATGTATGAATCCGAATTATCGGAAGCGGAAGCCCAGCAGGCTCTGGAAGATTTTTTGAATAAGTTCGATCCGGATGCCTTTACGTTTGAAGATGAAACCGAAGGCTTTCACTTTTACGTATCCAGCGATCTATTTTCAGCGTATCATTATAACATTTATGGAGTACATATTACGTCCACCATTCCTGAAACGGTAATCCGATTGGAAGGCGACACGGGCGATGTGCAGACTCTGTCGCGCATCCTGGAACAGGAAAACATAATCAAAGCCGGGTCCACTCTGCCGCCGGATGTGGAAGGCAAAGAACCGGTACCTCTGGAACCCAAATCGCACTGGATTTCCCAGAGTTTGAACTGGGTGGCGCCCTGGTTAAGCGTATTACACGCTTCGTGGAATTCTCCGCGGCTGAGCACCGGCCAGACTCTATTTCGGTTTTGGGCCTACTTTTTAATGGACGGTTTAATGTTGTGGGCCGGCGGTACCGGTCTATGGAGCGGTCCCTTCGATTTAAGCGAAAACGGAGGCGCGGCCGCTGCGGCCATGTTGCTTCCACGCATTTACGGATCATTCCAGCATGCCAATCTCATTCGGGGACACAATCGCATTGCCGAAATGGGTTATACCTTTTATATCGATTTGTAATTAGCCGGTACGAATTTGTAAATCGCCTGTACAGGTTAGCAAAAATGCCCGCGTCGATCCGTGTTCCCCGCTATTGTTTGATATAATTCGGAATACTGTTTTTATTGTCCGACCATGATTTCCTATTTGCGTAACCATACTTTTTCCTTCAGCATATTATTAAGTATTGCTTTGCATGCCGGTGTGAGTGTTACGCTGCTATTGCTCGCTTATTTTCAAACGGCTCCCGATACCCTGACCATTGATGCTACCCGCGGTCCGGCGCGCGTGCTAAGTATCAACACCCGCTTTGCGGCCAATCAGTCCTATCATTCTCAAGCTGAGCCCGGGCTGCATCGGGAACAATCACCCGCTACGGATGCAAACTCCGGGAATGCGCATGTCGATTCGCAGGCCGCCGCCGGATTGATTGCCGAACGGGTCTCGCAACTCAAGCGTACATTGAGTTATCCGCCCACCGCAGTGGCCATGCGCTTGAGCGATTCGCTGCGGGTGGAAATCGAAGTGCTTCCGGATGGCACAGTGGCCACGGTGCGCGTACTGGATGCCAGCCGCTATGCGGTTTTCAATCGCAGTGCGGTGCGCGAAATTGCAGCCTGGCAATTCCCGCCGCCCGGTATCACCGTGCGTCATATAACGCGCATTAACTATATCATGAAATGAGCGCCGGGGATTCGCAGAGCATTCCATAATGAGCAACTCTTCTCAATTCGATGCGCTGCGGGCGGAGGATATTATTTACGAAGATAATCATCTGCTGGTCATCAACAAGCGGCCCGGCCTGCTGGCCCAGTCCGATGTCAGCGGCGATCCGGATGCGCTCACGCTGGGAAAAGATTACATTGGAAGAAAATATAATAAACCCGGTGCGGTGTTTCTGGGATTGGTGCATCGACTGGACCGCGCCGTGGGTGGAGTGATGATACTGGCGCGTACTTCTAAAGCGGCCGGTCGACTTTCGGCGGCCGTGCGGGAACAGCGCATACGTAAAATGTATCGGGCATTGTGCATGGGACCACGGAAGATTCCCGACGGCGAACTGGTGGATCGCGTTCGCAAGGATGAACGCACCCGGATGGCCGTGGCCGATGTCGATTCCGAAGCCGGTCGAGAAGCACGCCTTATTTTACGGTCACTTGAACCGGCCCCCGCGCAATTGGGGCGGGTGACCGCGCACGACGCGTCGCCGGAGTTCACGTACGTCGGTTGCCTGTATGAGATCGAACTGATCACCGGCCGTTTTCACCAGATTCGTTATCAGTTAAGCAGCCGGGGCATGCCGATTGTGGGCGATGTCAAGTATGGATCCCAACACGCGCTGCCCGGAGTGCAACTGGCATTGTTCTGTACCGGTCTGCAACTGGAGCACCCGGTACGCCGTGAACCGCTCAGCCTGACGGCACCGCTGCCGGAATGGGCTCAAACCGATGGGGAAGTGCGTCAATGACAACCGGATGTCAATTGTTCTTGCGGGATTTACAGGCCGGGGCCATTGTAGCCCGCCATCTGACGCGGCATCGATACCACTGAGGGAGCTTCACATACATGCAGCCTTTTATACCACCGGGTTACAGCCTGCCATTGAACTGGACCGTTGACTTTTTATTTCCGGTCTTACTGAAAATCGTACAGAACATCGAAGACGTGGTGATTCGACCCGAAGACATTCAGATGCTGCGTGAGCATAAGGATGATCGCATGTTATTCCTCACGAATCATCCGACCACCGCCGAACCGCCGCTGGTGCATCACATCGGCAAATTAATGGGCACGCGATTTCGGTATATGGCCTCCCGCCAGGTGTTCGATTGGAGCTGGGGGTTGGTGGGCAAAGTTATCTCTCAACTGGGTGCGTTTTCGGTGATTGCCGGTATCAACGACCGCGATTCATTCAAGGCGGCGCGTAGCGTGCTGGCCGAACCGGGCGGCAAGTTGGTGCTATTTCCGGAAGGCGAGCCTACCAGCGGGGAAAACGATTCGCTTATGCCCTTTCAGCCGGGCATCGCTCAGTTGGGTTTCTGGGCCATGGACGACGCGCGCAAGGCGGATGAAATGGCCGACATTATCATCCAACCCGGTTTTATTAAATACATTGTCAAAGGCACCGAAGCGGAAATACGCAATCATCTACGGGAATCGGCCATGCGCCTGGAGTCGAAGTTAAGCATCGATCCGGGTAATAAGAATCTGCTGCGGCGCTTTTTAACAATCGGTCGCGTACTGCTGGAACAGGCGGAGAAAGAATATCATATTCCCACCGCATCCAAATCGGATTTTGATTATCGTATCGGGCGTGTGCGGCATGCCATACTGGACAATGTGGCCGAGAAAATTAAGGCGCCCAATTACGATCTACACGGCGACGCAATACATAAGCTGCGCCAATTGTTCGCTCTGCATGAAATGCTTTCGATCGGTTATCCCGATGAGAAGATGAAAAAACTTTCGAAAGATGAACTGGAGTGGGTGCACGGCGAGTTGGTCAAAGCGTTCGACTTTATTGTCATCAAGAAAGATTATCTGGTTTCACGTCCCACGCCGGAACGATTTTACGAGTGGCTGGCGCGCATTGAATCTTATCTGTACGGTAAAAAGCCGCGGGCCCTGGGCGGTGAGCCTTCCCATTTACCGCGTAAAGCGCATGTTTTTTTCGCCAAACCGTTTCCCATTTCCGAATACTGGTCTACGGAGAAACGGGCGCGCAAAACCGGTGTGGAAAAAATGATTCGTCGTTTGCAGAACGATATCCAGGGCATGCTCAACAATGCGCTGGATCTTTCTCAGCCTTTAGTACGGCCCGGCGACATCGGCGACGAAGATCATTGATGGCACACTTCCTTTATCGATCAGTCTTTTTGTAATATGGCATAAGCCACGATGCCTTCTTCATCATGAACCCATTCCCGGGCCGCTCCGAATTTTGTCCGGGCCAGAATGGCATTGAAATCCGCAACGTTGCGTTCGTGCATCAGCCACTCCAGCAGGTGCACCAATAAGGACGAATCGGCGTGATTCGGAGAAGTGACGCTGATCAATGCCCGGCCACCCGGTTGCAATGTTCGATAAATCCAGTTCAACAGGGCCAGGCTATCGCTTTCCATGAGATAATCGAATAGACCGATTACGGTAATAAGACTCTGAGGCTCCAGGGTCAATCGTCCGCGTCCGGCCACCATTGCGGGCACGTTTTGTTCGATCAGATTGATATTGTGCCGGAGGCCGGCATTTTCCTGCGCCCGGGCCACACGGGTCAGGGCTTCCTGGTCGAGATCCACGAGGGTTGTATTTGGTTGGCCGTCGGTGTTTTTTAAGTATGTCAACGTTTCCGCCGCGCAACCGGACGCCAGCCCCAGAATATTCGGATGCGCTTGATTCTCCAGCAAGCGCCGCATGATACCCGCAAGCAGCTCGGCGCTTTTGCGGCGGGCGACACAGAACCGACGGTTTAAAAACCAGCGATCAATGGCCTCGCCCAATCGCGTGTCGCCGCGCGGACGATTTTCGTGAATGAGTTCGTTTGTGACAATGTCATCGGAAAAGCCGCGTGGTTTCATATAACAATGCGCCATGGTTTCGCTGAGCATAAACCATCGAAATGTCTGACGGAAAATATAGGCACCCACGCCGATCAACAATTGATCCGTATCGCGATAGGCCATTAAATCATCGTAACCTATTTCCAGTAGCGCATCCGGCCGGGTATAGCGCTCGAGATCCTCAATGACCGCATTACAGAGGTCCGCCACATTGCGATCCAGTTGCGCGTCGTTTTGCCCGTTAACGGCGTCATTTTGTAAATCGCGCATGCGTTGGTCGAATTGCTCGATGGATTGGATCAGGCCTTCCGGCATCTGTCGGTGAGTAATAAATCCAAGGCGGGTGGAGTGAAATCGGTTTACCTGGGCCACCTCGTTTACATTCAGTTCCTGCACATAGGCGGTGGCATCCCGTAAGCGCTGTGAAAGCGTTACGGCCAACGAGTGATAGACCCGCTCGGAAAATCCCGGATCGGAAGCCAGAAGCGATCTCAATCGATTGGTATCGATGGCTTCGACCTGAACATCGCCGTCGGCGACCACCGAAGCGCTGGCGCTCTCCTCGTCCAGAAAGCTCATCTCTCCAAAGGTTTCGTTGGGACCCAGTCTATGAATGGCGATGGGATGGCCGTCCACGCTGCCGGTAATGCGCACAAACCCGTTCAGTATTAAGTAAATGGTTCGTTGTTCGCTTCCGGCTTCAATGATAACTTCACCATCGGTAAAATTCAGTTTGCGCGCACTGACGCGCAATGTATGCCAATCGTTCTCGGTCAGTAAAGCAAGCGCTCTATTCATTTTAATTTTCTCCTTTTTCGGAAGCTTTGAGGTCGGTGGGCATATTGAATTTCGCTTCGCTTCCTTTCAGACCGGCATTCAGTGTGCGATGCCAAACAAACTGACCGACCCGAATGGCCAGCGTTCGAGCTCCCGGCAGTACAAGTCGTATCAACTCGACGCTGCGTACGAAAGGCCAGGTGAACAGCGGCAGGAACTGCCAGAAGTTAAAGCGCAACCCCAGTTCTTCCGCGCGTTTCGCGCCCAGTAAATTGCGGGTAAGTCCGGCGATGATCGATCGAAATAACGACGGAATCGGAATGGGAACGACGTCTACCGCCATTGCGGACCCGGCATCCAATAACGATGCCATTAACTGTCGGGATGAATCATCCGAAGGCAAACGATTCCTTTCCAGAACTTCCAGGATTCGACTGCATTCGTTGTAGTTGGCGGGCAGAATGTCCCGATCAATACCCAGCAGAAATCCGTTGTATCTCCAGATGGCATACACCGCCTGTTCTTCGCGCTTGCTGATATAAACGCCCCACTTTCGTAGCGCCCGTACGACCGCTAAAGAGAACAGTACGTTGGTACCCAACATCTGCCATTGATTGATGGGCCGGCCCCATCTGTGCGTATCCCAGCGTCCGGATTTTAAAAGCAAACGGCGCACCTGGGCGTGCATCAATCGAACTCGAATGGTAATATCAAAACCGCGGTTGCCCGGTCGCAATCCGTACGGTCGGCAGCATTCGTACACGAAGCCCGCCGTTTCATCCAGACGACGGCGTGCTCGTTGGGTTAAACGACCGGAAAAGACCAGCGGCATGCTGCTTACCGGGTCCAGATATCCGGTTGGAAGCGAATGACACATCAACGCGGCCGGACCGAAGGGACCGGTGCGCATGAACGCCGTGGCGCCGTACTCAATTTCATTCCAGTCCACCCACAGGGGAGTGCGGGCGACGTCGGCAAACATTTCCTGA
>JAGRMX010000205.1 GCA_020441025.1 Leptospiraceae bacterium | reverse complement strand
ACTCCGCCGATGGTGATGGTGACGCCGATGGTGATGGTGACGGCGGTTGCGGCGGCGATTAATATCGATTATTATTTCACCAACGTCATCTATATTCTCGTTGCTTTACATGAAGCGTGAGCATAAAATCGAAAGGATATGGATAACACGGAAAAAATCGAAGCAATGTTGAATGAAATCGCGGTGCAGATCGATCCGGAATTGGAACAGGATACAATCTATTTCGCTAAGTGCGTTAACAACGGCACGTTTACCTCCGGCGGACGCTTCTATTTTGTAAAGGATGGTCAATTCTGCTTTGATCATGCCGACAGAATCAAAGCTACAATGCGCGAACTCAGCCCCTCCCGAAGATTATCGCGCGTAACGCGCCTCTTTCCTGATTACAGCAAAATCGTATTTCAAATTGAAAAAGGCGGATCATTTACGTATCGCCGGTATGATGTACCCATGCTGTTGAATGATATTTTACTCGAATTTGAAAAACGCTCCCGGAATCTCAATGCAAAACGTATTGAGAGCATGGTGGAATTCACCGAGAAGAATGATATTCAACTGTACGCTACCGGCAGTTATGAAAATGCGGACGGGGTGCAAACCAATGATTTTGCCATTGGCCGCCAGGACCTGGGGCTTCTGTACCACGCATTGAATCGAAAAATGCGACGGCTGCTGATTCGCTGGCAGCCCGATCAAATCGAATTTTACGGCGACCCGGCTTTTCCGGAACATAACATTGCCGCCCTGGATGTCGGTCGCTACATTCCGGACCTGACCGACGCAAGCTTCGCCGATCTGGTGGCCCACCTGGAATCGGGAGACGTATACCGAATCCGGGCGGCCATAGAATATATTCAGCATGCCCCCGAACTGACCGCGCAGGCCTGGAATCGGTACGGGTCTTTTGTGCGCACACGACTGAATCGTGAGGACGCATCGTTTTCCGACTTTGCCGGGGCGGCGTTGAGCAGAGCGGAACTGGCCACCATGAACAAGTTTTTTGAAAATAAAGATTTTTTAGATTTCGCTTACATGAACGATGATGATTCGGAACTGGTGGTCACGCTCATCGGTAATGTTATCGCCGAGGCCGTCGACATTGCCGAATTCATAAATGCCGCCGTGCGGACCCATGACGAAAGCGAACTGAACAAGCTGTACAATCAATATGCCGAATCGGTTAAAGCGCATCTGTTAAAAGTTAAAGCGAACCATCCGGACGGGTGGTACGCGCGCCTGTGCCGGTACCTGCTCGACGGTCGCTTTGAAAAAGTGCTTTTCGATCACAGCAAATTCCGGGCCGCCAATGCTTCGCCCGTGTTGCGAGAATTCTGGTTTTCGGTCAATTTGAATCATACCGAAGCGGTGTATTTAGACATTCATCAATCCGAAACACCGGATCTGAGCGAAATCTTCTGGCTGTTGCCTGCCGTACCCACTACCAACTGGTCGGATGTCCCCGAACGTTTTCCTGAATCGCCCCTTTCGTTCCAGCGCACCGGCAGCACCCGGGGCGGCGATTCCTATCCCTGGCAAACCCTGCGGGGTTAAGTCGTCGAATCGCGATCCGTCTCATTTCATTCGTCTCATGTATATGATTACGGCCGTGTGACCAGCGTTGATTGGCGCGGATGGAATACCCGTCAAAAATAGATGCGGCTATCCATGATGAATAACGCAGGCTGATTGTAAATTGCTTGCCACCACGTAGTATTGCCGGAAAAACAATACGGGCGGCAAATTCGGAACAACGGTACCGAGATACCATTGAGTATGCATTCCACACAAGTTTACCAGAACGCAAATGAAGACGGCCAAAATACATTTCCTCTCCCGATGGCCGATCCACGGCCGGCACCCGCTCAGTCGGTTTGATTCGGCCCGTCTGCGCATCAAATTGGTACTCGCACAAATGCTTGCTCTGCTGTTATTAATGCAGTGCCTGAACGAGTATCCGGCCGGATCGAATGATCAATCCCTGACGCTCATCGCGCTGTCCGGTTCGGACTCGCCTGCCGGCACGACAACCACGTCCGGTCCCAGCGCCCTGCAGATAGTTACTTATACTCCCGGCAAGGGCGGCGCGCTGTTGACAAATCAAAACATTGTTTTTCGATTCAACAACAGCATGCAGACCGGCAGTTGCACTGTCGGCGGCAGTACAACGCTCGTCGCTCCGACCGCACCGGTCTGGTCTACCGGCAGCGTCAGCAACGATACCATGACCGTCGCACCTACCACCACCTGGACCACGGGTGGACCCTACGCACTCGAGATTACCGGTTGCCAGGATGTGCACAATCAGACTCTGGCCGCCTTTACATTGCAGTTCATCGTGTACACCGCCGGCAATATTATATATGTAAATAAAAGCAGCGGGATGGATGCATACGTCGGTTCCATCGCTCAACCCAAGCAAACCATTCAGGCCGGCATCACGGCCCTGGCACCCTGCGCTACTTCCTGCGCCGTGCTGGTATCGGGCGTACAAAATGCGACTACCGGCGATTACTATACGTCCGCCACCGGTCCGGTAATCACCATGAGCAACAACATCTCCGTTTATGGCGGATATGCCGGTGATTTTTCTCTGACCGATCCGGCCACCTACCAGACTATTTTGTTAAATACGCAGGCTGCCGGATGCGGCGGAGCGGAAGCCGCCAGCTGTGCCACCGTGTACGCCGATAATACCATCACGACCACGGCCACTTCCCTGATTGGATTTGGAATCATCGGCAACTCGCAGGGCCTGGCGTACAGCGCCGGTGTACATGTGGTAAACGCGACGCTCACCTTGATCGGTAATAACATCGTAGGCTCCGCCAATTCAACAACCCAATCGGCGGGCGTGCTGATCGATAATAGCGCTTCGGCCGGCTCCTTAATTGTGGGTAACAATGTGATTGACGGCGGCACTTCCACCGGCAATACATTCGGCATTCGCGCTTTAATAAACGCGCGTATGCAGGCAATTCGCAACACGATTAAAGGCGGCGGCGGTTCGCTGAGTTCCACCGCTCTGTACAGCGGCGGCCTGGGCATTCCGACCATCGTTTCCAACAACTACATAGACGGCGGTACGGGGCCCACCGCATACGGCATATCTTCATCTTCTTCCCTTGTCCATTTACGCTTATGGAATAATACCATCCAGACCGGTCGAAATACCGGCGCGACCAATACGTATGGCATATATTTCAACGGTGGCGCGGGCGTTACTCCGCAGATTACGAATAATATTGTTTTCGGCGCCACATCCGGAAACGATTACTGCGTGTTCGAAAACAGCGCCGTAAATCCGACCGACATTCATAACAACAATTTCTATCTATGCGATGTCCTGTACCACGACAGCGCAACGGGCGATGAAAGTAACATTGCTAATATTAACGCTTATGCCAATTCGGTGCTGAACATCAGCGTAGACCCTCAACTGCGCGATGCCACCAATTACGATTTTGCCCTGACGGCCAACACACCCTGCCTGGTTACCACCGGCGGCGAGACCGTGGCGGGTGTAATCGATGATCGTGAGGGCAATGCGAGAACGGCGGCTTATTCCATCGGCGCTTCGGAACGCGACGGTAGTTGTCTGTAATAACGACCGACATGGCCTGACTTTGTACCGCCTACGGGTCTACAGAAAACGACCGAGGAAAATCCAGCCGCACTTTCCCCTTATCCGTAACGTACGGATATAACATGCTTACGAACAAGTGCGCATATTTTTTAATAATCTTATCGGGCGAACCCGAATCATAGATTTCGGCGGATGCCGGCCAATAATCGCTGAAAATTCGTATTCGATCGATAAGGTGTTCATATTCGCCCGGGTAATTCTCTCTTCGTAAACTGCCCTGTTTAACACCCGCCTGTATTGCTTCGGAATACATTTTTTTACGAAGCGACTCGGCTTTGTGCAGAGTTCGACGAACCTCAGGAAACCGTCGCACAAGGTCGTTTAAATTAATCATAAAAAAGCGATAAGCGTACAGAATTGGGAAACCGCGTTCGATGGAGTACACCAGCGCGGGCAATGCTTCCGGCATGGCTTTCACATCCTCATTGAGGCTGACGGCGGCTGACCGCAGTTTTGCATGCAATGCCAGAACGATCGACTCCACTCCGGCGAAATGGTAGAGTAAATTCCCATGACTGATACCCGCCTCCGCCGCAATGGCCCTGATAGTTACCGACTCCACACCCTTCTTATTGAACAGCTTTAGAGCCGCGCCCAGAATCTGTTCCCTGGTTTCTCTTGATTTTTTTCGCATTTTTTAGTCCAATTGGCCTATTTTAACCTTGCCCTTATTCTCTATTTTTGTCCATCTGGCCAAAAATAGAGGCGGATTCGGAATCAATAAATGAAGCGCAAACAAATACCACAACTCATGAACCAGAGTTGGTTTCCATCGCTATTCTCCGATTTCATGATGGAATTTCTCACCTGGTTTGTAAATCTGGTGGGAGCCGCAAAGCCGTTTATGCCGGTCATCGATGCCGCAATGTTATCGGCACCGCGCAAACACTTCATAAATATGGATTTTCAGTCCGGCGCCGGTTTTGAGACCGTCGCGCCCTGCCTTGACGCAAGCTGGACCGTGAGTCATATACCACTTCAGGCCGCCGGTTTTTCCGCCGGTGAATCCGGTCTGTATTTGAGCATCAATAATTTCCATCAATTGCACCCGGATGATGCGCGTAGCATACTGACGGAAATAGCGCGCAGCCGAAACCCGGTGGCCATTCTGGAAGGGAATAATGACAGCCTCTGGCAAATATTTGGAATGACCGTAATCGTTCCCTTAACCGTTATTCTGTCGGCGCCTTTTGTGAAACCCTTTCGAATATCGCGCCTCTTATTCACGTATGTGATTCCCCTGCTTCCCTGTGTCACGATGATTGACGGATGTCTGGCTTTAGTGAAACTGTATTCCCCGGCTGATTTACGAGAATTGACGGATTCTATTGACGCGCCTGGTGAATATATATGGGAAACCGGCAAAAAGGATAACGGTCGTGGTGGAAAAATTATCTATCTGACGGGCAGGGCTGAAAAGTAACCTTCACCGCGGCGAGAAAGCGCATCATACATGGAAAGCGAGTTGCCGTCCGCGGCGCCATACCTATTTATCGGCCATGCTCCCCTGGCAGTCTCGAATCGGACGGCGCGTATTTCTGGCGCTGATGTCCATCATGGTCTTGTTGTGCGTCGTTATTACCGGCGTCATGCATACGGTGGTGGATCGTATGCACTTCAAACAGTTTCGCAACTATAACCGTGCGCTGGCGGAAACTCTGGCCGCGTCGATAGACGGCACCCGGCATGCGCGTCTGAATCAACTGGAAAGCGTGCGCGATCCGTACTACAATTCGCTCAGTCGCTATTTGCGGCAGGTTCAATCCCGCCATCCGTACATCGATTATATTTATACCCTGAACTTTAATCCGGCCGATGACGAGTTTACGTATGCAGTGGACGCCACTCTGGTCGAAGCCGATACCATCTGGGTGGAAAGCTCCGATTACTCGTTCTATATTCAAGTTCAACCGGACGATATACGACTCATCCACAATGAGAGTGAATTGGCGGATGCGTTTACCATCGGAGCCGACCTGCGAGTCGAGTTCGATCGCATCAGCAATACTATCAGCGTTAATTCTCAATCGATGGCACGCATTAACTCCACGGCACCGACCGTGTTCGCGCTGCTGGATGGTAGCGGTGTTATCCTCGGAAAAAATCGGCGGGAGTACGTCTGGGAGCCGGAGGGCGATTCGGTTTACTTTGATTTATCTTTCTCCGCAAAGGGCGATCCGGCTTCCGACCCCGGCTCGGGCTATGTCGAAAATGAAGCGGATTTGCGTTGGCTGCGCAAAAAGTTCAACAATAACAACGCGGCCGTCGATCCTGAGGTTTCCCGGGGAACTTACGGCGATTATATCAGCGCGTACGGCGTCATTCACAACGATCGGGATGAACCGGTCGGACTGATTTGCCTGGATATATCCGCCGGCTCCATTCTGGCGTTTCGCGCCACGTTGGTATGGCTATCCGCGTCTATTTTTTTACTGGCTATCCTCCTGGCCCTGTTACTTTCCATTTTACTCACGCGCTATATTACCCGACCGCTGCGGATGTTCACACTCGCAATCCAGGATTATCGCAACGGACAACTAACCACTCAGGTAAAATGGGAAAGCGCGGATGAATTCGGAGACCTGGCGCACAGCATGAATACCATGGCTTCCAGTTTGCATGACGCCCACGGTCGCATCGTTAGTATCAATGAAGCGTTTAGAAGATTCGTCCCCGGTGATTTTTTACGGTTTCTGAATCGAAATGACGTTACTCAAATTCGACTGGGCGATCAAATTCAAAAACAAATGACGGTCCT
>JAGRMX010000204.1 GCA_020441025.1 Leptospiraceae bacterium | reverse complement strand
GGGAGCCTATGGCCGTTAACGGTCATTACATTTCTCCTTTGTTCAGGAACTAGCCGGTCTTTCGCCTAACGTTCCGCGGCTACACGAAGTTGGCGCGGCAACCGTGCGCGAAGCGCACATACTTTCGCGAGCGAAGCGAGCCACTGATTGTTGCCAGCGACAATTTGTCTGCAGTGCGGTGCGGCGAGGGGCATATTTCTTCTCCCCGCCCCGAGCCCGCACGAGCGACCTGCCTGCCGGCAGGCAGGAGCGAGAGCGCAAAGACCGAGCACCGCAGGCCCTTGGCCGAGGAGCGGAGCGGGTCAGCCGCTTGTTAGACGAAGTTGGGGGCGGACTAGCGTCTCAGTTCTGGCACGGCCTGCCCACCAACCCAGTATCAAGACCGAAGCGATCGTTTATACTGTTCTGGGCAGACTCGGCTACTATTGGTAAGAGTGAGCCATCAGATTCTATGGACAGAGCGGCATAAACACCCGGGGTAGAGCCCTCAACGAGCAACTTGGACGATTGCTGCTTGTAGGTACAATCGTATTCATAGAAACCTTCTCCGAAATTGAACGACGCCGAGCAAGTCCCGCCGGGCTGGAGTGTGAGCAAAGTCACCCAACCGGATGAATAACCACTTTCAAAGCAATACTTGCCCGGGGCAATAGTGGCTGGCGCGACGGGGCTTGGTGAAGGAGCCTCATCAACAAGAAAGCCGCCAAAGACCCAACCCTCGTTACCCTCGAAGTCCACCCGAGTCCACTTTCCAGACCGTCCGGAGATTGTTAAAGATTCTCCGGTTGTCTCGTAAATCAAGACCGGTGAACCGTCCGGTATGGTCAACGTCCGAGCCGACTCCAAAGACGGTGCCTGACGCATCCGTAATCCACCATCTGCGCTCACGAACTTCGTCTCGTGCGATTGATGATCGGGTGTATCGCCACATTGGAGTCCAAGGACGACTGCAACAATAATGATTGCATTTCGCATTATTGACCTCTTAACGCAAAGTCTCATATTCAACGGGTTGATTCAAGAAACAAGCCAATGGGCGCAGAGACTGCACCCCCCCAATTTCGCCTAACTGCGCTTTATGCGAATTAATTCACATATTTTCTTCGATGGACGCTCAGCAGAATCCCCACTCCCAGCATGCACATCAATAAATGCGATCCGCCATAGCTCATAAAGCTCAATGGCAGTCCGGTCACCGGCAGTAGTCCCATAGCGATTCCGGCGTTTAAGGCAATGTGATAGAAAAACAGAAAAGAGATTCCACTGGCCAGCAGCGATCCGAAGCGATCGCGAGACTCAAACGCAATCAACAAACCCCTTAGCGGTATGGCCAATAAAACAAGCAATAATAGCACTGAGCCCACAAAGCCGGTGCGCTCACTCCAGGCCGTAAAAATAAAGTCGGTATTCGCTTCGGGCACCAGAGGCGTACGCCCGATGGTCATATCGCCCTGGAACATGCCGCGCCCGGTCAACTCTCCGGACCCGATGGCGGCCTTGGAAGCGCGAATGTGGTACGCCCGATCGCGTGGGAATTTTTCGGGATTAATAAAGGCCGTAATGCGCACAACCTGATGGTGCTTAAATGAAACGGTTTTTTGAAATGTAACCGCCGTAATCAATGACACGCCGATCACGCCGAGCGGAATATAAAAATTTCGCAACTTATGCAAACTGGTGCCCTGGCTATAACGCAACACGAACAATACCGCGGCAATCAGCGCGAACACCACCCCAATCACCAACAACAGGGTCAGATTGTCCAGAAACGAAAGCAGAAACCCGCCGGATTCATAACGCACCGTATCGGCCACTTCCCGAAAGGACTGCAACAGGTCCGCGTTACCCAGTATGTTTTGTAAATAATTCAGGTCGGTCACGCCCTGGCCCTGAGCGGCGTTTTCCAGTATATGATCCGGTATCTTCTTATCGTAAATAAAGTTCCACACATCCGTATCAAGTATGCGCACGGCCGGCATGAGATCCATTTTTTCCAGATCTTCCAGACGATTGAGTAACGGCGCCACCAATGTAATCTTATAATACTCGAGGTACAGGGGAATCGACAGGGATACGCCGAAGAAAATTAAAACCGAACTGATGTGAAAAATATCCGCTCCGGCAATGAACAGCATGGACATCAAAACCGGCGCGAACGAAAAGGCGCTGCCGAAGTCCGGTTGCAGCACAATCAAAAACATGGGCACCACCGCCAGGCCGAAGGGTATCAAGAGCGTGGGGATGCGGTCCAGTTCGCGTTCTTTCAATTCCAGATACTTGGCAATGAGTATAATCGTAGCCAGCTTGGCGAATTCGGAGGTCTGCAAACCGAAGGGGCCAATGACAATCCAGGACTTGGCGCCTTTAATACGACTGCCAATAATGAACGTAAGCAATAAAAGAAAAATGGCGATGCCATAGGCCGGAATGGCGTAGGCTTCCAGTACCTGATAATTGATGCGCCGCAAGACCAACGCAATCATCAATCCGATGATAAAGATAATCAACTGTCTGATCCAGAAAGTTCGGTACCAGACGGATTCATCCTCCAGAATGACTTCCTGGGTATACAACGTGAAAATTCCGGCAAATACGACAATGAAGACGCTGCCCATTAAAAAGAAGTCTATGCGAAATCGTTTTTCCACGGTTTAATCGGTTTCAATCAAAGTGATCGGACCGGCGTTGTGTTGCCGGGATTATTCGGCGCGCCATTATCCGGGTTCGAATTTTGTGTACGTTCCATCGTTTGATCGGACTCACCGGGCGTACCCGCCGGCGCCGGGTTTTCAATTCCATCGGTAGCCGGCTGCTCCTCATGATCGGCATGGTCTTCGTGCTGCTGATCCTCTTCCAGCAAATGTTCGAACTGCTGCTGTTGGTCATGCAGGCGCTGGTCCAGTTGATACAGATTCATTTCCAGCTCACGACTCTTCAGGGGTGACCAATCCGGAAAAGCGGCTTGAAAGATTTCACCGGCAATCGGAGCGGCCGCCGCCGATCCACCCTGACCGTGCTCAACGAATACGACCACGACGATCGTATCTTCCGGAGGCGCTCCATAAGGCGCAAAACCCGCAAACCAGGCGTGGCTGGAAGCGGTTCGACTGCTACGCGTCTGGGCCGTGCCGGTCTTTCCGGCAATTGGCACGGGAATGACGCTCAATCGGCGCGATGTTCCATATGTTACCGCGGCCCGCAATCCTTTCTGCACGGCTCGCAGGCTGGCCATGGAAATGGGCACTTCTTCCACGCGCCCACCATTGGGATTGATACGACGAATCACGCGATTGTCCGGATCACGCACTTCGCGGATCAGATACGGTCGCAATATCTTACCCCGATTCACCAGAGCGGAATACATAACCGCCAGTTCCATAGGCGTTTGCTGTAAGAAACCCTGTCCGATGGCAAAATTGACCGTATCGCCATCGTACCATTTGCTGCCCCAGCGTTCCTGCTTCCAGCGCGAGTCGGGCACAAATCCGGAAATCTCACCGGGTAGATCGATACCGGTCGGTCGATCGAATCCAAACTTGCGGGCAAAGTCGATCATGGGCAACGATCCCATGCGATAGCCCAGGTTGTAAAAATAGACGTTGCAACTGTGCGCAATAGCGCCTTCCAGATTATTCGTGCCATGAGTACTCCAGCAGGCATATATCGAATCGGGCACACCCGGTCGGGTGGATTTTAATACGTAACGACCATAGCAGGAATAGGTCGTATTGGGCGTGATGTCGCGTCCCGGAGTATTCTCCAGCGCCGCCAGCGCTACCAACGGCTTAATGGTGGATGCGGGGGGCGATTTGGCCTGGATAGCCCGATTCAAAAAGCCCTGGTGAATACGCACCTCTTCCAGGTGATCCGATCGCTGTCGATTGCTGCCGGATGAGAGGATATTGGGATCAAAAGTCGGATAAGATACCAGCGCCAGCACCTGGCCCGTCGCGGCGTTCATGGCAATGGCCGTGCCGCGCTTGCCCAGGCGCGAAATGGCGTTATAGGCCGCGGTTTGAATACGCCGATCAATGGTCAGAATCAGATTGTTGCCCTGTTGGGTACTGGCCACCTGTTCTTCGCTGTCGATTACGATGTGACGCAGGCGAATCCCGTCGCGACCGCGCAGATCTTCATCGTACTCGCGTTCAATGCCGGCCTTGCCGACGGTTTGATAAGATTGTACGGGCAACGTGTCCAGATCGCGGCGGGAAGGCATGCCGATGTATCCGGTTACATGCGCAAGTGCCGGCCCCATGGTGTAATAGCGTAAATGATTGGGTACGAATTCTCCAAATCGATCGGCGATGTGAAACTCAGCCAGGCGTTCCTGTTCGGCGCGGGTCACTCTGGTAAGCAGGGTAATGGACTCATTCTTGCGCGACATTTCCTTGAAACTGTCTTCGCTTAATTGGGCCGCGAAGGTTTCATAGTCGCGTTCCATCAGGCGACAGAAGGCGGCTACGTACGTCCGCAGCGCTTCCAGGTCGGAAAAACGCGCCGGAAAAATTACAAAATCGATGAAGCGAATATTTTGAACGAGCGGTTCATCACCGGGCTTATAATTTCGATCAAACATCAATCCGCGCGGCGCGATGGTATATTCCTGCCGGCTTACAAAGCGACGGGCCCGCACGCGATTCTCCGCTCCCTGCACCAGTTGCAAATTGCCCAGTTGAATCACGAAGGTGGCCGCCACCAAAAATACGATGGCCGCAAACACGTAGAGTCGCGTTTGAAATTTTTTCTCGATGCGGTATTCGAATAAGGATTTTGCCATCAGGGTTCTCCCGGACGAATGCGGTACAACCAGCTCAGCACGGTGAAGAAAATGGGCGAAATCAGCGCGGTGTACAATGCCGGCCCCACCAGTACAAAGTTGCGATTCATTTCACCCAGCACGCCCTGTAGAATCCAGGTCAACAGGCGAACCACGAAAGTGGTTCCCAGAACCAGCAACACAATGGGAGCCATATTATAACGATCGAAAATACGATTCATTTTGCCGAGGATGAAACCGGTCAGCGAATAGATGGACGCGTGAATTCCAATTACGGGAACATATTCCCGGGTCGCGTCACTCAAAACCCATACCGCGCCGTCTTCCAGCAGGCCGGCGAAAAATCCCAACCAGATGCCGGCAAACTCCCCGCGATACAGCGCAAAGAAAATCAAATACATTAACAGGTAATCGGGATAAATCACCCCGGTGTTCATAAATTCAAAGTTCAGCGCCAGCACGGGCACCTGCGTCATAAAATACGCAATGATCATACCGAGGGCGATTACGCTGATTTCTAAAAACATGACTCTACTTGCCCCGCTTATTCCGGAATATTCTCGTTAATAACCCGTCTGGGTGGTTCATCCGTCGTCTGATTTTGATTATTCTCCGGTGTCTGTGTTTGTCCCGGCTCGGCGGATTCCTGACTCTGATTCGTAGTCGGTGTGGCCGGACGGGTACGCTGAGCATTGCGCTCCCGGGGAGGTAATTGGGGATAGCGCGGTGGACCAAACTCGGTTTGCAAATGCTCTTCCCAGCGAGTGCGTTTTTCCCAATCCCGCGACCAGGCCGCCGGTTCCTTCATCACAATCGATACGAAATCCAGGGTGGCAATGTCGACATACGGTTTGATAAAAGCGGTTTGAAAATTGTCAACTCGCTGACCTTTTTCGATCACCACGCCCACCGGAATGCCGGCCGGGAAAATGCCACCTTCCCCGCTGGAGGTTACCTGCGAGCCGGGATCGGGCACCTGAGTATCAGACAGGCGGGCCGTGTCCGGAGCGTAATCGCCGGTCAGGTAGGTCATGATTACCTGCATGGGCCGTCCGGAATTCCCGGAAAGAATGGCCCAATCGCCTTTCCCTTCTACCCGCACACCCATCCGATATGAGGGGTGAATCATGGGCTGCACAATGGCCGTGCTGTCATTCACGGAAACGATTACTCCCACCACGCAGCGTATCACATTCTGTTCGGCATCATGGCAGCGGGCCAGCACGGGCATGAAGGGCCGCACGCCGTCTTCGGCGCCTTTGCCGATAATCATGCGCGGACTGATGGTATTCAGACGAACGCCCAGTACTTCAGCGCGTTTTTCCGGATATTCCAGTTGCGGTTGAAATTCCAGCGCTTCGCGCAGCTTTTCATTTTCAAGCTTCAGCAGATCAAACTTATCTTTCTCCAGACGATAGGCTTCGATTGTTTTCTGGGCCGTGTCATACTTGTCTTTTAAATCGCGGTATTCATCCAGTTCCACCCATAATGTGCCCGTAAAGTTTAATCCGGACTGCAACATACCGCTGAAGCGCTCGGCGGAACGGGCAAAAAAGCTCATGCCCTGTGCGAAGGGATTGCTCTGCCAGAGAATACAGAGCAGCGAGAAGGACAGACAGAAACCCAGACTGAAGGAGTTTTTATTTCGCCAGAGG
>JAGRMX010000203.1 GCA_020441025.1 Leptospiraceae bacterium | reverse complement strand
GACAGCACGTTAAAATTCTGATTCGAAATATTTGCGTTTAATATGGCCAGCAGATCGCCGTTTTTCTCAAGGAAGCCCAGGCTGAAACCGTTGAGCGTATTGTTGCCGGTAATCTGCCCGGTTTCGGTATCCACCAGATTCCCTTCCACCGCCAGTCCGGTATTAAACTGCGAATGAGCCGAGTCCGTGCCCTGATAGCGCCAGTCGATACCGAAGTCATTCAGCGAACTGGAAGTTACTTCCGCGATGAGTACTTCCAGTAAAATCTGATGACGCGGTTGATCCAGAGTTTGAATAATAGAAAGAATTTCGTTCCACTCGCCCGGGCTGGCGGTCACCACAATGGAGTTCGATTCCTTATGGGCCACGGCCTTGATCTTACCACCAGGAGCCTGTTGAGCGACCGGTTGCACCTGCTGTTGGGGTTGCTCCCCACCCTCCCCATTTTGCTGGGCTCCTTCCGGCGCCGTCACCGGAATCTGAGGATTATCCAGGCGCACCAGTACACCGGCCAGGCTTTCGGCGGTCATATGCTTGGCGCGATAAATATGTACCGACTCGCCACCTCCGACGGTGCCACCCGGCGAGGCCTGCTTCATTTGTTCGACTAATTCGTCCAGTACGGACAGCGCCCGGCGTACACTGGAAACATATCCGGTTATGACCAGAGTATTCGTGGGCCGGTACGGAACCACGCTGGTATTGTTGCCGGCGATGTTTTTGGCTATATTGGTTATTTCATTTATATTGGCGCCGCCCGGCAATTGAATCACCCGGGATACGATACCCGCGTCGTTGGCATCGGGGTTTTCTTCCACGGGCATAATGGAATTGCGGGCCACATCCGCAGCGACTACTTTAATGAAATCGCCTTCTTCCAGAACGGCATAACCGCGGACTTCCAGTACCTGTTTTAAGAATTCAAGCGCTCGACTGCGGGGAATATCCTGGTACGAAATGATGGTGATCTTACCCTTAACCGAATCATCCACCATGATGTTTCGGCGGATGTTGGTGGCCATGGCCTTTAAGAAGTCGCGTAGCTCGACATCACGAAACTCGACACTGAAACAATCGCGGCAACGGGTTGGTTGAGAATACAGAGTATCGAAGACCGAAAACCCGGCGACAGTCACCAGAAATACAATAACGCTGATTCTAAGTTTGCGGCCCATATACTGTACAAGCGACACCGAGTTCGGTCTTTAATCTATCGGCCCGGGCCCCCCCGTAAATCGAATCGGGCCGGACCAATTTTTTGGCAATCTGCTGAAAAAGCGGATGGAAACCGTCCCCGATGATTACGCCCGTCCATCACTACCGACGTATAGCCGCAGATTGTCCGCTACCGCAATACAGCCCCAGAACGCAACCAGGCCACCTGAGCGTGTCATATGGGACTCAAACCGCGATGCTACAATCGATTACACCGAATATGGATTGCTGCAAGTGAATGTTCGTGGCGAAGGGTTATTCGATATTGATCTGGTAAGTGTAGATCTTGCCGCCGCGCTCCAGATCGATGACCACTTTATTCAGGGTATTCAGACTCTGCCACAGACGAATCATGTTGCCCGTATTCTGGATAGGCTGGCCGTTAACCTGCCGAATAATGTCATTGGTACGCGCTCCCATTTGATAGAGGAAATTATCCGGCGGAACATACATGAGTTTTAAACCGAGGATGCGGCCATTACGGGTAATAGGAGCGAATTTGTTTTTATACAACTCGGCCTCATCCTTCATGACCTGTTGCAGACGATCGCGCTTGATGGTGACCACCTGTACATTTTCGCCGGACGCCACCGCAGTATCGCCCCCCGCATTGGTGGATGGGGCCGCCTGCTGAACATCTCCGGATTTCTCGCCGATTTTCAATTGAAAGCGACTGCCGCCGATTTCCAGGGTGGCGCTGTCGCGTTGAATGGCGACGACCTTATACCCGGAGTTCATGGTTGCGCCCCAGCGATATACTTCCAGTTCCTCGTTGTTGTCTTCTTTAACCAGAATGTTGGCGAAGCTGGGATGCCCCCAGGTAATACCCAGCAGTTCCACTTCACCGCCTCCACCGGGCACGCCGCTCTCGGCCTGCGCCACAGTTTCACCGCTGCCCCGAAAAAAAGCACCGGTCAGGACTTCCAGAAATGGTTCCACGGCTACATACGCCGTCTGTTGAGAATTGCGTCCGGCCCGGGGATCGGTCGGCGCCGAACGGACCACCGGTGTGGGAATAATCGCCCTCATAACTACATAGCCTAAATAAGCGAATGACCAACCCAACAACACCGCACCCATAACGGTTATGAGGAAGATATTCTTTTGCAGTCGTATGAGTAACTCAGGCATACCAATCTACCAGATGCGCTATCGGTGCGACCTATTCACAAATCCAGGAAGTCGTCACAAACAGCTTCCGCGCAGTTCCGTGACGGGTTCACAGCGGACAAACTTCTTGAGCCCATGAACCGCCGATTATCGCGCGGCAACCGAGTTCCGGTTCTCCGGTACCAACTCGCGCATATTCAACGCGGCAATGGGATTCATGGGCGTGCGCCATTTACGCACTTCAAAATGCAAATGCGGACCCGTGGCGGTTCCGGTGCGCCCCACATGACCAATCACCTGATTGCGTTTGATGACATCGCCCACTTTAACCAGGTTGCGGGAGTTATGCGCGTATACGCTGACATAACCATTTGTATGACGAATGAAAATACAATTTCCATAGCCGCCCATTCTCCCGGACAGAATGACGATGCCATCACGAGCCGCTCGAAAGGGAGTGCCCACCTGAGCGGCGATATCAATGCCCCGATGGTACTGACGCGTTCGGGTAAAGGGATTGGAACGACTGCCGTACCCCGATGTGATTGTACCGCGAATGGGCCACTCAAAAAAAGAAGCGTAGGTATAACCGTTAGGCGGTCCCGAACGACGACTGACGATTTTAATCCGTTGTCCGGGATGAATCACCGTGCGGCTGTTCATGTTGTTCCATCGAAACAGAGCCGAAAGTGAAACTCCATGCCGACGGGCAATCACACTCAAACTGTCGCCGGGCCGTACGGAGTAATAATTGGTTACATACTGACTGGTTGTAGTAGGCTCCTGTGTCGTACGTTTGGATATTAAAATTTCTTCTCCGATATACAACGGGCGGGTTTTTAACTCGGGATTATTCTGAATGATGGAATCGGTAGTTACGTTGTACTTCTTGCTTAGATTCCAGATAGTGTCGCCGGATACCACCCGGTGACTGAACATGTCTCCATTACTCTGGTTGGAAAACTGAAACTCACCCTCGGCCGCGTCTTCCGTACCATGATCCGCCACCTGGGCTTCCCCGAACAAACGCTCCAATCGTTCCGCGTCAATTTCCCGACTGGAACGATTGTGCATGGAGGAAAAGTAGCGCTCTATTTCCTGATCAATTTCAGCGCCTTCATTTTGCTCCGACAGACTGGCCAGAGTGGCCGGCGGAGCGCTTACGGCCTGGCGATGTAGAATGCTGGTGTCGGCCACCATAATGGCCGGATGCAGGCAGATTACCAGAATCAACGCGCGCACCGGATGGCGCTGAATAGAACTATAAAATCTGGAGAACATGATTTGATTATCGACCCGGATGCGCAATATTCTTCAAATCAACTCTGGACTTCTTTCAGAATTTCGGACAACTTTTTTTCCAGTTCATCCGCCGGGTAACGATCTACCATCTCCGGCGGCGCTCCGTCTTCTTCCAGAATATCCCGGATGATGTACAGAATGGTATGGCCGGGAGCGTTTTCCCGACTTATATCCGCTTGATGCGCCCGCACTTTAATCCAGTTGTCATCGCTTTCCACCCAGATTTTAAGGCGAGTTCCGGCCGGAAAAATCGGTTCCCGTTCGGTTTCTTCCGGATCGCTGAAATTAGAGAAGATATCCTGGGTGGCGACATAAGTCTTCTGCGCATGGCCCTCATTGAATGAAGTTACATCCGATTCGCGTAACAACGGCGACGAACACATGAATAGAGCCAAAAACGGTAAGCATATACACGCAGCTCCGGTTATGATTGCGCGCGCCCGGGATCGCCGATAACACCCGACCGTGTGATCCTGGGCTCTCATCACTCCCAAACGGGCCTTACTTCGAATGCGCATGAATTACCGATTAAAAAAATCTCTCTGCCCCGGCAACTGAAATGAAAAAGACGCAACATTGTGCATTGCAACGACCCTTTCCGGGTATGCTACGATCGGCTCGCTTACCGGCTCTGGCGCAAGCCCGGGCTCAAGACAATCATCTTATAGAACCAATCTGGATTGAAACGGTTATCCGTCCCGGTTTGCCGGGCTTTCAGGTTTACGGTTTTCGCGGCTGGAATCGCCAGACGGCGGAGCGGATTCGCAGCGCGCTCTACTCCAGTGGAATGCGACTGCCGCTGGCCAACATCCTATTGCAAATTTCACCGGTGGATCGAGTATCGGCGGGCGCTTATCTTGATCTGGCCATGGCCGCCTGTGTGCTGCAAGCACTGCCCGACATTCCACCGGATTCCCTGCTGGCTTCGTTGTCAGCCCGCCCCACTCTGCTATTGGGCGAGCTTACAATTACCGGCAACGTTACGGTTGCGGACGATTGGAATGCGTTGTTACTGATGGCGCTCAAGTCCGGCTTTGAGCAGGTCGTGCTGCCACAATCCGGGATCGCCGTTACACCGGGTTTTCCGGAACTGGCAAAAATCGGCATTCAACATCTGAGCGATTTGATCAAACCGGCTAACGATTTTTCAGTTACGCATAGCGGTGTACACCTGCGACCGGTGCGTCCCGCCGACCGGATGCATGCCCTGCGATTGACGCCTTCCATTGAACGCGCCTTGCTTGCGGTATGCGGCGGCTGGCATTCCTTGCTGATGATCGGACCACCGGGCACCGGTAAAACCACGCTGGCCAATGAAATACCGGCTCTATTACCATTGCCCTCACCGCTGGAATGCCGGGAGATATTATTATACCACGGAATGAAGTCCGAAAACAGCGCCGCATTCGATAGCGATGCAGGTACACCACTCTATTGGGATGCAGACCCGAATGCGACCAACATCGGGAATGAGATTCGCGTCGGCCGACCGGTGCGCGCACCACATCACTCCACCACAATTCCCGCATTGCTGGGCGGTGGACAAAATTTACAACCGGGGGAAGTTACCCGGGCTCACCATGGCGTGTTGATTCTGGATGAACTGGCTGAATTCCAGCGCTCGACATTGCAGGCGCTGCGCCAACCACTGCAAGAAGGATCGGTGCACATTGCGCGCCTGCAGCGCAGCGCCGAATTGCCGGCTCGCTTCTTGTTCGTAGGCACATCCAATCCGTGTCCCTGCGGCTACTACCGCACCGGGGTTGCCCCGTGTACCTGTGCGGACGACACCGTGCGGCACTATCTGAATCGCCTGCTGGGACCGCTCCGGGATCGGATAGATATTCATTTGATGGTCACACCGGTTAGCGGCAATAACTTCAGTGAGTCCGTAAAGGAACCACAATCCGAACAATGGCCCGGGTCACCCAACCATGCCCATGGGCAACAACTAAAAGAACGCATTGAAGCGGCGCGGGCCATCCAGAAACACAGGTTTGCGAAGGAAGATTGGCAATGGAACGCACTGATTCCGTTTCCACAGATCGATGAATACTGTCGAATGGACGCGCTGGCCAGACAACTATGGTTCAGTATGGAAAGGTGCGGCGATTTCAACGCGCGGGCGCTGGCGGGGATCCGGCGACTGGCCAGGACTCTGGCGGACCTGGATGCAGTCGCGGATATTCGTAGGCAGGATCTGCAAAACGCAATTGACTATCGCCGTCTGGACCTGTACGTACCGCGGGATCAAATGCTACCCGCTGATACGATCCAGGACGGCCCATAGCACAGGCAAATCATTTCACCAGAAAATGCATAAGCTCCATAGCAATGCGATTGATTGCATGATCCATATAAGCCGGGTCTTTAATCCGGGCCTTGAACTCTTTGATCTCACGTGGTTGTGAACCTGCGAGTCCCTGCTTTTTCATCAGGACTGGATCCGGACCAAAGCGTTGTTGACCGGATCTGGACCGAGACTCCTTCTCGAGAATTGTTTTCATGGTTACATCCCTGTAACATTTAGATTTCCATCCGTGGAACCCGTCGGAATTCCGTTCCGACTGTACACTATTCGACTCGTTCCGAAAATAGGCTGAGACAATTTCAGCGACGATGACCGAATGCAAAAAAATGTTCGCATTTTTTAACGGTATGCGTCCTGTATCGAACATTATGTCCGTTTCATATGAATTCTCGGTGCGACATAAAACCGCAATATGGTCAAAAAGCAGCTCCGGACGAACGAAATAAATACAAACGCGATACGTCACATGCGCTTTCAGTGAACTTCGATATTAAAAATCCTGAACTATACGTGACTCAATAGAGATTCTCAAATAGCTCGATATCCGCATC
>JAGRMX010000202.1 GCA_020441025.1 Leptospiraceae bacterium | reverse complement strand
CTGCGCGAGTACGATATGCGCTCCGATGGAGCTACAATGCGGTTGGAAGAATCGGCACCGGTTCAAATCGATTTCAATCGGCACCGCACCGAAATCGATAACGCGTATGTGCTGGCGCGCATTGCCGCCCTTGCTTCGAAAGAGACCCAGGACCAATCGATGGTTTCGGACATAGAGGCTATACTCACATCGGCGCATACCGAAGCCGCCGCTTATCGCAATTTTATCCGACAATGCGTCCAGGACTACGAGCAGCGAACCGGCACAGTACCCGATGCATCACCTGTTTCCGATGCATCGCCTGTTTCCGATGCATCACCTGTTTCCGATAGTTCGCCTGCTTCCGATTCAACTTCTACATCCGAAACATCCGCTGATATCGATTCGATTAACTCAGCTCCGGACCGCGCATTGCCCGCCTATATCGTACAACGGGTTTCGTCCATCCACCGCTTGATTCTCTCAAAGGCGTATGCCATACGCAATTTACCTGAAAAAGATTTTCGCGCGGAACTGGAAACCCTGCTGAACGATACGTCCGTCGATTCGGATTTTTATCCGTTCGCACAAACGTTGCAGGCACACCTGTCTCGAACCGATGCCGATGGCGCAGCACTGCGCTCGGAGATTCTGGAATACGTTCAACCGATGCTGCTGCCCGGCGAGCGATTGTATCGGGCCGATACGCAGCGGCCGGCGGAACAGAAGCATTACGTTGTTTTTTTGCAAAGTGATGTGGATGGCCAAAAAATATATGAAGCCGGTTTTGAATACACCGCTTATCGGGATTACATTCACGAGTCGGCGGTTCGGCTGGTGTATATGCTGATCGGCATACTGGTTGTGGCGCTCATCGGCCTGCGTTTATTTTTCAGCGGCTCTCTATTGACACCCCTGCGGCGTCTACTGGACGGCGTCACCGAAGTCAATTCCGGTAATTTGAATGTGCACGTTCCCATCCAGATTGAAGACGATTTCGGCTATCTTTCGCGATCGTTCAACGGCATGGTGCGTTCCATTCGGGAAAGCAAAGATAAACTACAGGACTATGCCGATTTACTGGAAGCCCGGGTCAAGGAACGCACGGCCGAGTTACAGAATACTCTGGAGGAAGTGCAGCAACTCAAGAATCAACAGGACGGCGATTATTTTCTGACGGCGCTGTTAATGGGTCCCCTGAGCGCCAACAAGGTGGAAAGCGAAACGGTAAGCGTGAGCTTTCTAATCGAGCAAAAGAAGAAGTTTCAATTTCGCCGCTGGCAGAATGAAATCGGCGGCGATACATGCATGGCGCACAATATACAACTACGCAATCGACGTTACGTTGTTTTTGTAAACGCGGATGCCATGGGTAAATCGGTACAGGGCGCCGGCGGAGTACTGGTAATGGGATCGGTGCTGGAAGCCATCATCGAACGCACGCGCCTGTCTTCGGAAACCCAGAAACAATATCCGGAACGTTGGTTGAAAAATGCCTTTATTGAAATGCACAAGGTACTGGAAACTTTCGATGGCCTCATGCTTATCTCACTGGTAATCGGCCTGTTGGAAGAAGAGACCGGCATGCTTTATTACTTAAACGCGGAACACCCCTGGTCCGTTCTTTACCGCAATGGCAAAGCCGAATTCATTGAAGACACTCTGAGCTTTCGGAAGCTCGGGACTCCGGGCGTTCAGGGCAATATTTTTATCCGGGCCTTACAGATGGAACCGGGCGACGTATTGATTGCCGGATCGGACGGACGCGATGACATCCGAATGGAAAACCCGGATGGAACCACCACAGTATCGGATGACGAGTTCGCATTTTTAGCACATGTGGAAACGGGCGACGGTCTGCTGGAACCGATTGTAGAATCGCTGAAAAAACAGGGCGAGTTGACCGACGACTTATCACTGATACGCGTCGCCTATCGGGAAGACGCACCGGCGGAAGTGGAAGCGGATCAAATGCCCTTCAATATGCGCCAGCATTATCGCGCCGCACAGGAAGACGTAAAAAACGGATTGTACATTCAGGCCATTAAGAATTTGAGCAAGGCACTCAATATCAATCCGCACAGTCGCCGCGTATTGCGCATGTTAGCCCTGGCTTATGTGCAATTAAAGCAATACGACGAAGCAATTCGCTATGGAAACGAATACCTGAGCGTGCGCCCGGGCGATACGGATTTTATTTATCTGCTGGCATATTGCCATAAAAAGCTGGGACACCTGGATAAAGCCGCCGATTATGGGGAACGCGTTCGCCTGCGCGACCCTCTGCATTTGAAGAATCTGGTAAATCTGGTTGATGTGTACATTGCCCGGGAAAACTTCACACGAGCGGGACATTTACTGGAAGCCGCCCTGGAGCAGGATCCGGAAAACGCGGCCGCGCGTCGATTGCGGGAAAAACTGGAAGCGCGCACGGGTAATATTTAGGCCAACTGCCGCGTGAACTCCGGTCGTAGTGTTCGACGCGTCCAGGCCGGCGTCCAGACAGCCCGCACCTCGGCTCGCAATCTCGCATTTGCATTCCAGAGCCCTACAGGAATACATTCATGCCATCACCGCCACCCATTGCGCTATTGACCGACTTCGGACAAAACGATTGGTTTGTGGGAGTAATGAAAGCCGTAATCGCCGGCATTGCGCCCGAAGCACCCATCATCGATATTACTCACGGCATCACGCCGGGCGATATCAGCTCGGCCGCATTTGTGCTGGCCGCGGCGCGGGAATACTTTCCGGCGGAAACCGTGTTCTGTTGCGTGGTCGATCCCGGGGTGGGCACCGATCGTCGAATTCTTTGCGTGGAAGACGGGCGCTATGTGTATGTAGCGCCGGACAATGGTCTGCTCTCCATGGTCATGGGTGACAATCCCATTCGCGCAACTCAGGGTCAGTCCGGTTCGGATCGTCTACGGGTGCACTCCGCCGAGGAACGCAAATTCTGGCTGCCCGCACCGGGACGAACATTTCATGGACGCGACATTTTCGCTCCCATTGCGGCGCATCTTTCCAACGGACACCGACCGTCCGAATTCGGTCCGGCCATTACCGATCCTAAAATTACTCCGGCAGTCATGAACAGCATCAGCGCCGATCAAAGTACAATAACCGGAACGATCATTTATATAGACGGCTTTGGAAATCTGATTACGAGTATTCAGTTTGATCGGGTTGTAGCGGAACACACTCGTACGCGCCCGGACAACTGGCGCATAGAATTAAAAGACCACTCAATCGCCTTTGCGCTGAGTTACGGGTCCGCGCCTCGCGGCGAGTTGATTTTTTACAGCGGGTCGACCGGCCTGATTGAAATCGCCGTAAACATGGGCAACGCGGCGCGTCTGACCGACTCACATGTGGGCGATGCGGTCCGACTACTGCTGGAGTAAAAAAGCCCGCGCGTCGTTGGCGGTTTCCAGCGGAATCTCTTCCATGGGGACATGCCCCGCATGATCGTATGCAATCAATTCGCAATCTGGAATTAAATCCTGAAATTTCCGCGCCGTATCGATGGGAATCCATTCATCATGACGGCCCCACATCAACAAAACCGGCATTTTTAACGTACTCAATTCGTTATAGCGTTCCTCCCGGGATAGGTGCGCTCGATCAATAAACGCCTGCCGATTCCCGGCGCGCAAGGTCATATCAAAATAGCGATCAATCAATTCATCCGTAATCAAATCATCATTATAGTACACCTGCTTTAGATTCGCCTCGATAAGCGCACGCGGAGTAAAATAACGCAGGAACAAATTAACTCCGGGCGTACGCGCCAGACCAAAAATCAACGGCGACCCGCCCGAATCGTCCCCGGGAATGCCGGAGGGATCGATCAGTATCAATCGCCTTACGCGCTGCGGATAATCCAACGCAAAACGCCAGGCAATGTGGCCGCCCAGCGAGTTGCCGGCCAGTGAAGCCCGCTGTATATTTAATGCGTCCATCAGAGCCGTCAGGGTGGCTGTCTGGTTGGAGAGCGAATAATTGCCGTCCGGGCGTGGGCCGGTCAATCCGAAGCCCGGCAAATCATAACGCAAAATTCGAAAATCGGACCGTAAATGACGCACCCATGGCTCCCAGGTATGCAGGGAAGAAGCGGTGCCGTGGATCAATACCAGCGTCCTCGCCCGGGCGTCGGTGCGCCCTTCCAACCGATAATGAATCTCCTGACCCTGAACCGTGATAAAACGAGAGTTTTCATTCGTATATCGGGCCTTCATTTCTTCAACGGGTATGTCCGCATGAAACTGCGTCGCGCACAAGCCGACACATAACAATAGCAACATGATTATGATTGAAATGACCGGACGCGGTTTTCTGGCTACAGGCGTGCGGGAACTCATGTGTGTTAATCATGGGGATCGGTTTAGTTCGTCAATGGAAGTGTTTTCAATCGCCGGAATTTTTGATTGTTCTATTGCCTGCCGGAAAAATGCTGATCGGTAACCCGTCGCTTTCCTTGAACACACGCAATCCCGGTACTGAATAATGAAATTCATTGATGAAATAGAAATCAAGGTGCGCGCCGGTCATGGCGGAGCCGGTTGTGTCAGCTTTTTACGCGAAAAGTTTCGGGCCTTTGGCGGACCGGATGGAGGGGACGGCGGACGTGGCGGTAATCTATACATCAGCGCGCATCCCTCATTGCAAACGCTCGGGCATCTGCTCAAGGCCCGGGTATACCGTGCCGGAAACGGAGAACCCGGCCGTGGGCGCAAACAGACCGGGGCGAACGGAGAGGATGCGGAAGTACACGTACCCATCGGAACCGAAGTGCTGGACGCACACAGCGGATTGTTGATTGCCGATTTAAATCGACCGGATGCCAGAGAGTGCGTTGCGGAAGGTGGCAAAGGCGGCCAGGGCAATACCCATTTTGCCAGCGCGGTCAATCAATCTCCCGAATATGCCCAGCCCGGAATGCCCGGCGAAGAACGCATTCTATTGTTGCGTCTGAAGCTGCTGGCCGACGCCGGGCTGGTGGGGTTGCCCAATGCGGGCAAATCGACTCTGCTTTCGGCCGTATCTCACAATCATCCGCGTATTGCGGACTATGCATTCACCACCCTTTCGCCCAATATCGGCGTTGTGGAAAGCGGTGATCAGATGCGCCGATTGTTACTGGCGGACATTCCCGGCATTATTGAGGGTGCGCATCAGGGACACGGATTGGGATTATCGTTTTTACGACACATTGAACGAGTGGGATTGATCGTTTATGTACTGGACGCGGCCAGTTTAAACAGTCGGGCGGAACTGGAATTATTAAAAGATGAATTGGGCAGTTATTCGCCCGAACTGTTAAAAAGACCGGCTTTGATCGTATTTAATAAAATCGATTTGATGGGTTTCGACGAAAGCTTCGCGAGAGAATTGGCCGAACCGCTACGTGATCCGCAACTGTGGTCGGATGCTCCCGCCGTGCCCGATATAATCTTTCTTTCGGCTCGTGACGGCGGAGAAGGCATACGCGATTTCATTGCAAAGCTATTCGATTATTTTCCCGCAGCGACCCTGGCTGAAGTTTCGCTGCCCGGTTACATACCGCCCACGCAAGAAGAGGAACACGCTCCTGAAAATCCATAAGAGATTATATTTGTTAATGATGGTTGATAAATCATCATTAAAACAATGAATTTATTTTTTAAATATGCATTGATATGAATAGAAGTGAATTTATAAATCAGTTCGGCATTCGGCGGGTCGTGCTGAAAATCGGAACCAACCTGCTGCTGGATGCCCGATCGGCCGACGGTATCAGCGGCGCCATGCTGGATAAGCTGCGCGATGAAATCATCTTTTTACGGGAGCGTGGAATTGAAGTATTGCTCGTTTCCAGCGGCGCCGTGGGCAGCGGACGACATTTCATTAAAAAGCAATTCAACATCCCCCTGCATGAACAACCCAGTGTTACGCGTAAACAGGCGCTCTCCGCCATCGGCCAGCATCGATTGATGGCCCGTTATGAATCCACTTTCGCTCCTCACGGCATACCGGTAGCCCAGTTGTTATTAACCGCCCAGGATTTTCGCGATCGGCGCGCTTACTTAAACATGGGGCACACTATTTCGGAACTCATGCGTTTAAAAGCGCTGCCCATCGTAAATGAAAACGACACCGTAGCTACCGATGAGTTATTGCAGTTCGGTGAAAACGACATTCTGAGTGCCGCCTGTCTGGCGCTGTTTCACGCGGATTTGCTTTTAATTCTAACGTCCGTAGACGGGTTTTTGCTGAACAATCAACGTATCCCCTGGATTTCAGAAATCAGCGACGAGATCCGGAACGCCGCCGGCGGACCGGCCGGTCCGGGCAGCGGCGGTATGCAGGCCAAAATCCGCGCCGGGGAATTATGCGCTATCAGCGGCGCCGCCCTGGCCATTTTGCCCGGACAGCATGCGCATCCCGTGCGATCTTTTTTTCAGGGTGAAGACATCGGCACCTTGATGGTGCGCTCCAATGACAAGCGCTCCTGGGGGCGTCGTTTAAGCGCCCGCAAAAGCTGGTTACTGTTCGCCCGGACGCAGGG
>JAGRMX010000201.1 GCA_020441025.1 Leptospiraceae bacterium | reverse complement strand
GTAAATGCCTGTCGTACCATGGGCATTGATTTACTCGGCCCCGACATCAATGAAAGCAATCGTAATTTTACGCCGGTCAAGGAAGGCACAATTCGATTCGGATTGGCGGCCATTAAGAACGTGGGCCAGCAGGCGGTGGAATCCATCCTGGCCGAGCGCTCCACCAGGGAGCGCGGTTTTGAATCTTTTTTTGAACTGATGGAAAGCGTGGATCTGCGTCACTGCAATCGACGCACCATGGAGTCCATGGTGTATGCCGGTGTATTTGATTCGCTCGGTTATACCCGCAAGGCCCTGATCCAATCCATGGATATGGCCTTTCAACACGCACAACGGGAACAGGCCGATCGTCAATCCGGACAGAGTTCGCTTTTTGCCGCGGTTGAGAGTACGGGACCGACCGCGGAGCCAATACCGCGCGGGGACGGAGTAGCGGAGTTTGATTCGACCGACGTATTGAAATACGAAAAAGAAATGCTCGGTTTTTATATGAGCGGTCATCCGCTCAAGAAGTTTGAGCGCACTCTGAAACACATTCGGTCGGTAGCGATTGAAAACCTGCCGCGTATGGCCAACGGAGCGAAGGTTGAGATTGCGGGGGTAATCCTTGATTACAGTATCCGTTTAACGCGCAGCGGCAAAGAAATGTGCCGTCTGGTAATTGAGGATATGACCGGTTCCGTCGAGGCGATTATCTTTCCCGCGGCGTACGAACGCATTCAGAAAGATGTCTGCAAGGATGTTCCATTATTTATCAGCGGTACTTTGGAGAAGAAGGAAGATACGGGCACTCCGCAACTGATTGTAAACGGTTTGAAACAACTGAATCATGAGGTGCTGGAAGAAAAGCAGGAACGCTCCCTGCATCTCAAGTTAACTCCGGAGTTGGATCAGGATGCCCTGCAGCGCCTGCAGACCATCCTGCTGGGATTTCGCGGAAACCTGAGCGTCTACTTTCATCTGGATAGTGGCGGCGCATCGGTCAACGGAGGCAAAGTCATTCGGGCGCATGATAGCTTTCGGGTGAATTATACCCGCGAATTGATGGATCGTTTGATGAAGGTAAATCAGGTGGACGGCGTGTATCTGGCCATCGGCGATCGGATATTGAAGCAATTTGATCGTCGTGTTTCGGGCCGGGTGGGTGCGCGTTGAATCGACGGTCGGTCGATTATAATGTCATCCAGGGCGTAATTTTTTCCCGGTTGATTGCGCGAAGATGAAACTATGCGTGCCCGGATACTTTCAGGCCAGAATCTGAATGGCGAATGAATGCCGGATGCGACCGGAAAACTCCAGAATATAACGCCCCGGTCCCAGGTGCTCAAACTGAATGGATTGTTCGCCGTTCATAATTCGAGAATCCAGCGTCCGTCCCCCGCTTTTCAGATTGATGCGCAGGTGACCCGACTCGGGCAACCGATTCACAATCAGTGTTACGGCCGATTCCGACTCTCTCAGCAACTCGTATTGTAGATCGGTTTCGGTGCCGGGGATGCGATGATTCACCGTAACATGGGAACTGGTAAAGGCCCGGGCCGCGTTGCGTACCGGAACCAACGACATCTGGGGAACGTGTACGCCCTGAAATGTCGATTTAATTACCTGGATGGTATCGGAAAGCAGCTGAATCAACAATGCCGGGCTGTGTTCTTCGGTTTCCGATTGCAGGCTCTCTGAGACAATCGCCCGCAGTGCCGCAGGTACTTCTTTTTCTTCCGGTAAATTGGCCTGCATACTGGCTGTCGCTATATAACAACCGGCCAGGTGCTGAAAACTGGCCTCATCCATACTGGCCAGGGATATAGCCTGATCATTCATTAATGCATCAATATGATGCGCGATTTCTTCATCCGAAAGTTCGCAATCCCCTTCCATGAGGTCATGCGAAATATGCAGACGACTCATAGTCTCCTCCAGGGCATAGAGATGTTTGCGCTCTTCAGCGCTCAGCGTTTCGGGTTGGTCGTATATATGATCCGGGTTTTCGCTAAAAAGCATATAGATTCCGTCCGGTTCCATTGTCTCTTCCTGAGCTTCCATGTATACGACGGATTATTATAGAAGATATTTAGATATCTGTTCGAAAAAACAACGCCGGTTCTGGAAAATTTTACTACCTGAGGATATTTGTATCCCCTTTGTGGGCCTGCCGAATACGATCATTTGCCCGCATCATCAGAACCGAAACACTGCCTTCCGGAATACCCAACAGCTCGGCCACATACCTGTAAGGAGTACGTACGACGAAATGGCCACGATGCTTTTTATACAGCAGTTTCTCACGTTGATTATACTTTTTGCGAATGGAACGCTCCACCTGTTCCAGCTCCGCCTGTCGGGAACCGTCCGCGGATAGACTGGCCTCACTGTCCGTCGTGGCTATACGGGTAATCAAGCGATCCCGTCGATTTTTGAGATCAATGACGGAAAGATACAGCGAAGTGATTTTATCCTCGGCGGAGATATTCTTTAATTCTTTTTCGGATAGCTGGTGGCGTAATCGCGCGACGGAGCGCAATACATCCTCCGGAGCGCGACCGGATCGCTCGGCAACGTATTGTAGTTCGGCGCGACTCAGTTCCAGATAAAATATATAAGAAAGCTTAAAGACCGAACGCAATTCCAACGGCATAGTGGACAATGCCTGATGAAAATGCTGAATAATGTTTTCATCCACTTCGCTGACCACACTGCGGGGATCGGCGGTGTTTTCGATTAATGAATACTCATTACCGCTATCGTCATAGCGCGTAACCTGGATTGTTTCAATTTCGCGGACGGTACGCATCCAATCGATTACCAGATTGCGCAGGACGGTATAAAACCAGGTGCGAAAACTGGAACGACCTTCGAAGGATTGAAAGCGACCGCCGTCTTTAAGGCGCTCGAAAGCGTACAGATAAAAATCGGATGCGGCGTCCTCATCCAGATGAAATACCTTCATGGGAAAGTTATAGATGTCGCGTGAAAAGCGTTCGAAAAAGTCCTGCAACGCTTCCCGATCTTTATGACCGCAGCGCCGCACCAGTTCTCGCAGCTCATCCACATCGGTGGCGCCGATTGCGTCTTTGTGTTCGCCTGGAATTGACATGCTCACGGTATATGCGTATTTAAAGAATCCGCCCCGATGCGGAAAAGCTAAAGTTCGAAAGAATGCCAACCCGAATCGCTTTGGACGTCGAGGATTTTTTTATTCTACGATTTTCGTATCAAGCGAAGCCGGTTTTTCCAGGTGATAATGAATTGCTGAAAATCCCTGGAAAGATATGACAGATATGCGTACCCATGACAGCAGATACTTTACAGGCAACACGGTATTGAAAAACACTTACCAGACATCGTAGTCCGGATGATGATGTCGCCGGGTGCCGCAAGTTTGGCCGGTATTTCGAAGAGGCATCTTTGCGGATTGAGAATGTATCTCAAAATAGAGAGTTGTATTATGCGGACCGGAATCAACATAATTCGTGCGAACATCCATAGGCTTTCACCGATGGCGGGAGCGCTATTGTTATCATTCATTCTGGGAATTCTTATGCTCCCATTGCCGGGCAATGGTGAAACCGATGTGCAACCGGAATTTCAGTGGCCGCTGGTTAAGGGCGAATATCCGGACCTGGAATACATTACTTCCACCTTCGGTGAATCGCGCATCGATCATTTTCACAGCGGTCTGGATATTGCCGGAAACAATGACGCCATCTATCCGGTAGCGGCCGGTGAAATTGTTTTTTCCCGGATGCACGGAGACGATCCGTTTCATCCCATGCAGGGGCCGGGCAACTATCTGTTTCTGCATCATGAAGGCGATTGGTGGAGCGGATACTATCACCTCAAAGCCTTTGATGAGGAACCGCGCACGGGAACCGTAGGGCCGGAAACGGTTATCGGTCATTCCAGCAACAGCGGCCACTCCGGCGGCCCGCACCTGCATTTTTTTATGAGTACCGAGTACGGGCAACGCATTATGAATCCACTGGTCTTATTGCCGCCGGTAACTGACATACATCCGCCGGTGATCGGTCCGCTGGTGATCGTATCGACCGATGAGCGTCGGACTCATATCCAGCACTCGGAAACTCAGAATATCCGGCTCACGCAACCCTACCCCATTCAGATTCAATTGCATGATCCCGGATTGGAAGCGTACACCCGTCGGGGCGTTTATATTCTGGAATGGCAGCTAAACGATGAACCGGCCCAAACCCGACGTTTTGACTATATAGAATTTAAAAATGGCGATTGGCGACTGCACGGCGAACAGGCCTTTGATGAAGTGTTTCGCTACAATCAGTATTCACTGGGTGAGCTGAACTGGTTACATGGCGGCAATCGTTTGCATGTGAAGGCGGTGGATTTCAACGGTAATGTGACCGAAGTCGACTACTTCGTGAATGTGGATCGCGAGTACTGATAATCCGTTCCTGATTATCAATCCGGCATCGCGGATTGCACGCGGACCCATTTGCGCCGAGTACAGGCAACACTGCGTTGAGCTTAGAACTCATATCAAAACTATGACTTCTTACTGTGCGGATGACATGGGTTCTACCGGATCACCGGGATTCAAGCGGTCCCAGTTGAAATCCACGGCCGAACCGCGCGATACATACGTGGACACTTCTTCGATTTTTATGTAACCCGCACCGATTCCCGCTCTTTCAACTTTCAGTTGATCACCCACGGCGATTCCATCGACACTGCCGAGATTTATGAATATCTGACCGCGTTTGATCTGTACTATTTTACCGCGTACATCAATGCGTGTGGCAATACGATCGGCTACCATCTGGGCCAGATCATGGATGGCATCACGTCCACCGGCCCGAATTAATAAGCGGTCTACGCGTGTTCCGGTAAACCGATCGATCAATTCATAGTTGAGCCGGATGCCTTCATCGGTGTACAGATAACTACCGGTAATAATATAGCGCACCCGATTCTCACGATCCTCCACGTCTTCGATTCTGGAGATATACTGCGGTTGATAGTACACGCCATAGGGATAACTCATGCCGTCGGCCTGACGCTGGATGGTTTGAAACACCCGATCGCGCAGAGTACGGGAAACCGCCTGGATGTGTCCCGGCCGGTTTAACTCAAAAGCAATGGCTTCCGCCAGTACCGCGGGACCGTCCGGATGTGGCGGGAAAGTTACTTCCGGCTCAAAATCAAAAATGAAAACGGGAACCGGAGTTCTTTCAAACGTGGCCCGGGAAGGATCGATTTCGGAACTGAATAATTCCTCACGGTAAGCCAGACTCTGATTGCGATTGCGCAGGGCCTGCTCCAGGCGGTGAGCGATATGCAGATCATCCGGATTGCGGCGGCGCAGCAACGTCAAAATACGCATAAACTCTTCGTAATCGCCTTCCTGGCGGGCCAGTTCCAGTTTCAGTCGCAGGGATTGTTCTTGAAAAGGATTGATCTGCAGGGAGCGACGCAGGTGGCTGCGCATCCGATCGCGTCGCTGACGGGAGCTGTAATAATTGGCTCGCTCCAGGTGATACGCCGCCAGACTGCGTCGCAGAGCCCCACCGGGAGGATAATCCGCAGGCTGGTTCAAGGCAATCTCTTCCAGGCTGAAACGAATGATTGAATCGGACGGTGCCAGTTCCAGTGCCCGGCGAATATGCGCGACCGCTTCGGCGCTGCCGGACGCGCCGCGCATACGCATCAGAGTGCCCAACAGGTATTGCATTTCCGGATCGCGGCTATTCGTACTCAGCAGTTCATTCGCCCGATCGATTGCGTCTGCCGATCGGTTGCGGTACATATCTATCAGAATGAGTCGCTTTTTGATTTCCACATTATCCGGCGCCAGTTGGTGGGCGGTCAAGAAGGCCTCCCCGGCCTCATTTAAATGATCGTTACGCCGCAATCGACTGGTTGCATGAAAGGCCTGGCTTAACTCGACCTCGCCGGTGGTTACATGAATGGCGGCATGCATGGGTTGGACCCGGCGGGCCTGATCCAGATACTCCCGTGCCTGGGGATAGCGCCGCTGGTCGGCATACAGTCGCGCCAGTCCGATCAACGCCGGGACATGCGCCGGTCGAATGCGGATGGCCTTTTGAAAGTACGCCTCAGCCAGTACCTGATTGCCCACCCGGTAGTTATACACTCCCAGAGCATGGTTGTTATCGGCGTTGCCCGGGTCCCTGGATCGCACCTGCATCAGCATCGTGCGGGCCTGCTCGAATTGGCCCAGTTGGACATACACCAGGCCGAGACCGATGCGGGCGGGGACATTTTCCCGGTCCAGTTCGAGTACGCGTTCAAAGTGGGCTCGACTGCGGGACCAGTCGCCCAGTTCGTAATACGATTGGGCCGCGCCGAGGTGCGCGGCGGGGAACCCCGCGTTTTTTTCAATGGAAGTTCTATAATTGGATACCGCCGCGCGGAAATCGCCCCGCTCTCGAAAGTGTTCGGCCTGGCGATAATAGTACAGGGCGTTGCGTTCATTGCCCGCATTGATGGCCGGTGTGGTCCCGAGCGCCATCATCAGACTCAAAGTAAACCATACCGGGATTTTTTTGAATCGTCTGG
>JAGRMX010000200.1 GCA_020441025.1 Leptospiraceae bacterium | reverse complement strand
TCGGTCGTACTGGCCACGCTGCTCGCCGGGTGCGGCAGCGGCTCGCAGCGCGAAACACTGCGTGAAAATTTGCGCAATCATCGTCATGTGGCCGTAGTCGAAATGGATCTGCGCATTCTGAGCGAACAGGGCCTGGTGGATCTGGCGTCCGAATCTTTTGTGGAGCTCATGAATGAAATCGGAGTGATGAACGGAAATTTGCGCACTGAAAATGAGCGCATGCAGGACCGACTGCGCGAGCACAGCATCAGTCTGATCAATCAAAACTTTGCAAGCCGTGGTTTTTTGCCCATTCAACACGCGCGGATTCAGGCCATTCTCAAAGAACAGGCCGCGCAACAAAGCGGATTGATCGCCAATCCTACCCGCATCGGCCAACTGGCCCGGGCGGATGCCATCCTGACCGGACAGATTACCATTCGGCGTTCCGGAGGCTTCGGATTTATTCCGGAAGCCTGCGCCTGCGTGGTTCCGGATGTTTTTCTGGAACGAACCGAATTGATTTTCAGTGCCGAAATCACTTCGGTGGAGCGCGGGTACGTGCTGTTTGCCGCCTCAAAGAGTTATGAAACCGGCAAACTCACCCTGGGCGACCTGGAAGAATTGATCGGGCTGTGGTTTGAAGAAATCCCCATGCTATGAATTCAATTCCGGGTTACTAAAAAAATTAAAATAATTCGACAGCCAGGCGCGGTCGGTACTGTCTGTCAGCAGGTCGCTCAATCGGCAACCTTCCGGTTGAATTGTAAAGCGATGGGAGCCGGAGTTCGTATTGCATATGCGGGCCAGAAATGTACAGAGTGGGAATGGAAGTGATCTGGCCAATCGAGTTCAGTTTAGCCCCGAACATGCCACCGGCCATTATGAAAGCGTTTTTTTAAGGGCCAACGATCCGTTGATGCGACGCGCTCTATGGGTGCGGCATACTATTTTTAATCCGGCTCCCGGTTCCGCCATTTCAAAAGCCGGTTCAACGGGCACACTGGCCGAACTCTGGGCTATATACTTCGATGCGGATAACGGTCACATTGCCGTTAAGAACGAGTTTCCGTTTTCTACGACGCTCTTTGCCCGGGATGAATTTCATATCCGCATTCCGGTGCGGGCCGTAGCTCAGGCCGAAATTAAGCCGGGGCTGGCGCGTGGGAGTGCTACGACCGGTTCGAATCAATTAAACTGGGATTTAAAATTTTCGGCGCATGGCGATGGTGTGCGCGAACTCTCGCGGCCTTTGTATTTGTTGCCTGAGAATCTATATGCGGGTTCGTTCCCGGCGGCCAAAAGCCTGGTCTCGCAACCGCTAACTTCATTTAATGGTACCTTACGTGTAAACGGGCGGCGTATACCCGTGCGTGATTGGCACGGCAGTATCAATCACAACTGGGGTCAACGGCATACCGATCGGTACGCCTGGGGTCAGGTGGCGGGATTCGACGGCGCGCCGGAAACTTTTCTGGAGCTGGCAACAGCGCAAATCAAGCTGGGGCCGGTATGGACTCCGCCGATTACAATTCTGGTGTTGCGTCGTCCCGACGGCAATGACATCCGCTTGAACGGCATCGCGCGGGGATTACTCGCCGGTGGGAAGTTTTCTTACCGGCAGGATCCGTTTACCTGGGAATTCAGGTCGGCCAATCGGGATGTCAGCGTGCGCGGCAGAATTCGCGCGCCGCGTTCCGATTTTGTTTGTTTGCGCTATTTTAATCCTCCGGGTGGCGGCAAGTTCTGTTTAAACAGCAAGCTGGCGGAGTGCGAGCTGGAAGTGCGCGCTCGATCGCGCCGGGCCCGTCGCGGTGGATTGATGCCGCGTACGGAGCTGTACAGTCGGCATGGCGCCGCGTTTGAAATACTCACGGATAATGAGGATCACGGTCTGCCGGTGCGGGTATAGTCAACCTTCGATTATTTTCAGCAGATGATTTTGTACGCCGTCCCAATCGGGAACCCGGTGAATGGCGCGCTGTGCCAGAGCGGAGGATTCGGCGTGCTTCCGGTATAGAGTATGTTCGTCTTCATCCGGAGCGAACAGATACAGTTGTCGCATACGATGATCCGCTACCAACGGCAGCATGTGTTCCAACACCGTGAATCGATCGTCTATAAACGCGTCAATGTTCAATCGATCGCAGAGGGGCGCTTTTTCATGTCGATGCAGCGTGAAGTGTACGTTTTCTCGATGAAAACCGGTGCGATTAAAAAAATCGTGATGGCTTAACCACTCCAGGGAACGCTTCTGAATGAAAGGCCCGCATTTCGAAATGATCAACACGTTGTGTCGGCCCGATACGCGTACCAATTCTGCGATGCTCTGGAAAGCGGCGTGAACTTCGGGCGCCTGTAGATAGCGGTCGCCGAAGAATTGGTCGGGATCATCGGTATCCGATCCGATGATCACATTGCCTATGTCGATTCCGATGCGCATGCGACCGACGATTTAATCGGATCTGTCAACGGCAATCCACACAGTCGAACGAAATTGCGCATCAACCGCATGCCATGATCCGTTAAAATCGATTCAGGATGAAATTGCACCCCTTCCAGATTGGAATGCTTCTTATGGCGTACGCCCATGATCACGCCGTCCGCCGTGCGGGCGCTGATTTCCAATTCGGCTTCCGGAAATTCAGCGGTATCGATGACCAGCGAATGATAGCGGGTGGCCACAAACGGTGAGGGCAATCCATGAAAAACGCCGCGCCCGTCGTGTTCGACGCTGGATATCTTTCCATGCATAATGGTCGGTGCGCCGACAATGCGTCCGCCGTTTACGTAGCCGATGGCCTGATGTCCCAGGCACACACCCAGAATGGGTAGTTGACCGGCCAGGTCGCGCACTATGTCCACACTGACCGCCGCGTCTTCCGGTCGACCGGGGCCGGGCGAAATTACAATCCCGGCCGGTTGCAAAGTTTTAATTTCCGAGAGTGTTATCCGGTCGTTGCGAAATACGCGTACTTCCGGTGTGAGCTGGGTCAAATATTGAAACAGATTATAGGTAAACGAATCGTAGTTGTCTATTAATACTATCATGTCAATCCCCTGCGGGCGAAGCGCACCGCCTTCAACATGCCGCGCACCTTATTGGCAACCTCTTCGCATTCCTTATCCGGTACGGAATCGAATACTATTCCGGCGCCGGCCTGTAAATGACAGATTCCATCCTGCATGATCATGGTGCGAATGCTGATGCAGGTGTCGAAATCGCCATTATAATTAAAGTATCCGATGCAACCGGCGTAAATACCGCGCCGTACATTTTCTAACTCGTCAATGATTTCCATAGCCCGGATTTTAGGCGCGCCGGAAACGGTACCGGCGGGCATGGCCGAACGCAACGCGTCGTACGGATGCATACCGGTTTTCAGCGCTCCCTCGCAGTTCGATACGATGTGCATAACATGGCTATAGCGCTCGATGGTTTTGAAATCCGTCACCCGCACCGTGCCCGGTTCGCATACCCGACCGAGATCGTTGCGTCCCAGATCCACCAGCATGATGTGCTCGGCGATTTCTTTGGTATCCGCCAACAGATCGCGCTCCAATTCAAGGTCCGCTTCCGGAGTTCGGCCCCGGGGGCGTGTGCCCGCAATGGGACGCACGACCACCCGATCCTGCTGGCATTGCACCAGTATCTCCGGACTGGAGCCGACGATGGTATACGGACCTAAATTTAAAAAATACATGTACGGACTGGGATTGATGGAACGTAGAGCGCGATACACCTGAAAGTTATCAACCTCGGGGCGAAAGCTGTATCGTTTGGATAGCACTACCTGAAATATGTCGCCGGCGTAGATGTAATCGCGGGCGCGGACCACCATGTCCTTGTATTCGGTTGCGGACATATTGCTTGCAATGGGCATCTTGCCTTTGATCCTTTTGATTTCACGTTCTTCACCGCCCTGATTGTGCAATCCGGCTTCCATGGCGTCCAGGCGCCGGAGGGCGAAGTCGTAAGCCGCATCCGGGTCCTTAAAATCATCTGTGCGAATGTTAACAATCAACTGAATGTGGCGTTCAATGTGATCGACTACGGCCAGCTCGTCCGCCAGAATGAAATAAGCGTCTTCCTGGTCGGCGGTATCGGGATTTTCATCCGGCAGTTTTTCATAATAGCGAATGACGTCATACGCCAGAAAGCCCACCGCACCGCCGTAAAAGGCGGGCAATCGCGCATCGGGAACGGGGTTTAAATTGCGAAATTGATTGCGTATAAATTCAAGCGGTTCGCCGTCGTAGGATTCGGTGCGGGTATATGCGTCGCCCGCATCGCCGTCTCGCCGGTGCAATTCAAAGCGACCGTCGCGACCACGCAGGATGGCCCGGGCTTCCACGCCGATGAATGAATGGCGACCCAATCGCTCGCCGTTGATGACCGATTCGAGTAGAAACGAATTCGGTCGGCGGTCGCCGTTGAACTTCAGAAAAATCGAAATGGGTGTGTGTACGTCGCCCAACAACTGTCGGAACACCGGAATGAGATTCCCCTGCCTGGCGCGCTCATGGAACTGACGACGACTGAGACTGATGGTGCGCATTGTACTTTTCGAACGCCTTCTGGCGCGGGTCTTTTAAATCAATGATGCGGTCATGGAAATTTTAAATCACCACAAACTGAATCTCAATCGCTTCGCAAGAACCCGGGATATTAATATAATAGGCGTTCCTGTAGACTGTCAGCACACGACTCTCAGGGGCGAGTATTTTTCACTTGAAGCGCTCGGGCCAGAGTGATGCCAGACGATCCCGAATGCGAGCTTCCTGTCCCTGGTCGCTCGGTTGATAGAAGTGCTGTTCGGTATAGCCTTCCGGCAGATACGCGGCGGCCACAAAATGACCGGGGTGATCGTGCGGGTATTGGTACCCCGCACCGGCGCCTTCCGACTTATGCAGTCGCGTGGGGGCATTACGCAGATGATTCGGGATGGTGATTCCGCGATTCCGGATGGCGGCGATGGCCGCGTCAATGGCCAGATAAGCCGCATTGCTCTTGGGCGCCGAAGCCAGAAACGTGGCCGCCTGGGCCAGGATGATGCGCCCTTCAGGCATGCCGATCCGCTCCAGAGCCTGGAAGGCCGAGACGGCAATGGTCAGCGCCTGAGGAGAGGCGTTGCCCACATCTTCAGCCGCAAAAATCACCATACGCCGGGCAATAAACAGCGGATCTTCTCCGGCTTCCAGCATGGCGGCCATGTACAACAGGGCCGCATCCGGATCCGATCCGCGCAGGCTTTTTATGAAGGCACTGATGAAATCGTAATGGTTTTCACCCGATTTGTCATAGCGTCGCAGGCTGCCTTCCAGTATTTCCCGGGCCTGCTCGATATCGATGGAGTTCACGTACTCCGTTTCCGATTTTCGGGGGCCGTCGGTCGTGCGTGAACTCCCGGCGTTGTGTTGCGCGGCCAGTTCCAGGAAAGACAGCAGCTTGCGTGCGTCTCCTGCGGCACCTTCCAGCAGGAGTTCACGCGCCTCCGGTTCCAGCGAGACCGCCCGCAGGCGCAAATCGGTACTTAAAGTGCGCTCCAGAATGGTATTCAGCTCGTCGATGGACAGAGCTTCCAGGCGATACACCCGACAACGCGAAAGCAAAGGCCCCACGATTTCAAACGAGGGATGTTCGGTAGTGGCGCCGATCAACGTGACCCAACCTGCTTCCACCGCTTCCAGCATACTATCCTGCTGGGTTTTCGAAAAGCGATGGATTTCATCCAGGAATAAAACCACGCCCTCGCCCTGATTCAAAAAACGCCGGCGGCCCAGTTCAATCACCTGGCGCACATCTTTGACGCCCGAAGAAACCGCGCTGAGCACGTGAAATTCGCGATTGGCCTCCCGGGCCAGGATGTAAGCCAGGGTGGTCTTCCCGCACCCGGGCGGCCCATACAGAATCATGGAATGCAACGGACGGTCAAAAACCCGACCGCGCAGGCTTTGCTGGCCGACAAATTCCGTGCGATTCGATGGTCGCATCCGCGCCGGAAGCGGACCGCGGGCGGCATCGGCCTGTTGAAACAGATCACTCATGGCTGACCACTTTTTCAACCTGAGTTTGCATACCGTACAGCAATCCCGCTATTTGTTGTTCGAGCACTTTGATATTCTCATCGCGATTGGCTTCGGTTAACATCTGGTGAATAAATGTTTGCATAATGGAGGTCAGTCGCTCCACACCGCCGGGTCCGCGCAGTGCGCTTTCAAGGCCCGTTCTTAGCTGCGCATATACGTTTTCGAGTACCAACCGCAGCCCCGGTCCTATGGGCGAATTCAACCAGGTATTCATGGTCTGGTTGACCGAATACTCCACCATCTCGGCTATCTGGGGTTGGATTTCCGGCACTACCTTGGTTGCGATCAGTTGCGCCTGGGAATCCAGCAAATCCTGCACTTCGTCCATCATCTCATCGATGGTATCGTCGGTCTGTCCCATGCCGGCCAGATTCTTTATGCCGCGTTCTTCGATCATGCTGCGGGTTTGTTTGAGAATATTTACCAGCACCATTCCGGAAATTTCGCTGGCGATGATGCCGGCGTTGTCCCGTACCAGTTGAGGCGCAAAATCGAAATC